>JAGXNU010000134.1 GCA_019894815.1 Promethearchaeota archaeon | reverse complement strand
CTCTAAGAGAGGGTGCTGATGTAATGACACTCAGTACTCATAAAACCCTACCGGGTCCTCAGCATGGCACTTTAGTTTCGAATAGAGAAGATTTAGTTGATAGACTGAAATCCTGTGCATTTCCAGCACTTTTATCAAATCATCATTTGCATAACGTAGCTGGCTTAGCTATTGCTTATGCTGAAATGCTAGAATTTGGAAAGGAATATCATAAAAAAGTAATCGAAAATGCAAAGGCTCTTGGGCAAGCTCTAAATGAAAGAGGTTTATCGGTTTTAATGGAACATAAAGGTTTCACAGAATCTCATCAAATATTAGTTGATGTTGCGGAATATGAAAAATCTATAGGATTAGGTGGTGATATAGAAAAATTATTGGAATCTAGCAATATAATATTGAATAGAAATTTACTACCTCGTGATCTTGCTGAAGGCAGGCATTATCAAAACCCCGGTGGATTGAGAATCGGAACTTCTGAAGTTACCCGGTTAGGGATGGGAAAAAGTGAAATGGTTGATATTGCGGAATTGATAAAAAAAATCGTGATTGACAAGAAAGATCCTAAAAAAGTAAAGGAAGAAGTAATTGAGTTTCGAAAAGGCTTCCAAGAAATACATTACTGTTTTAATAAATCCAATAAAGCATACGAATACTTGAAATTTTATTAATATTTATTCTCCATTTTTTTATAGAGAACAGAAAAATTTATCTAAAATAGCATGTTCCATATATTATTCATTTATTATGCATAATATTTTAGGTTTCTAACTAATATGAGTTCTCTTAAGCTTGATATAATCGATAAGGACGAACATAATCTCAAGTTCATTGTAGAAGGGGTTTCTATCGAAATGATAAATGCTATCAGAAGAATTATGCTTACAGAAATCCCCGTAATGGCAATTGATGAAGTTATTATCTTAAAAAACGACAGCCCTCTTTATGATGAGATTATTGCTCATCGTTTAGGATTGATTCCATTAAAGACTGATTTAGATACTTATAAACTTCCTGAAGAATGTGAATGTGAAGGGTATGGTTGTTCACTTTGTCAAGTATCATTAACTTGTGAAATAAGCAATTCAACAAACTCTTCTCTAGATATATATTCTGGAGATCTTGTCTCAAACGATCCTGAGATTGTACCCGTCGATCCAAGGATTCCTATTGTAAAAATTGATAAAAATGATAAAGTTATCATTGAAGCATATGCTGTATTAGGAAAAGCTATGGATCATGCGAAATGGCAAGCGGTTTCGAATATTGCTTATCGAAATTATCCCGTTATAGAATTTAATGAAAAAGACATGAATGATCATGATGTCAATAGTCTAATAGTTAGAATGTGTCCTGAGAAGCTATATGAATTAACTGGTAATAAAGAATTAAAGTTGAAGAATGACTATTGGAAAACATGTACGCTTTGTAAATCTTGCGAGAGTAATTCCGATAAAATTAAAGTATCCTATAAAGAGAATGTGTATATTATTACAGTAGAAAGTGATGGTGTATTACCTTTCGATGTTATTTTCAAGAAGATATTTGAGATATTTAATGAAAAAATTGATGAATTTATTACAAAATTAGAGGACCTCGAGATAGAGACTTGAATAATCAAAAATTTATTAAAATATTATAAATTTTATTTTATATTAATTACACCATAATAATACGAGAGAGAGAAAAATGAGCCACCAGAGCAAAGGCCCCAGTAACTATTATCATAGAAAACTAATAAGAGAACTTTGGAAGACTAAGAGAAGAATATGGAAAAAAGTATCAAAAAAAATAGCTAGTCCAAGAAGTAATAGAATAGAAGCTAATTTATACAGGATAAATCAGAAAACTAAAGTCGATGATGTCATTGTCATTCCAGGTAAAGTATTAGGTAATGGTGAATTAAATCATAAATTAACGATAGCTTGTTTGGAGTGTTCAAACCATGCAAAAATGAAAATTGAGCAATCAGGAAGCAAGTTATTATCGATTAACGAATTATTAGAACAAAATCCAGAAGGAAAAAATATTAAAATCTTTTACTAGAAGGTAAGTGAGAAGGAATGCAGGAATATCAATTAATAGATGCTACTGATAAGATATTGGGACGTTTTTGCAGTCAAATTGCTAAAAAAGCATTGTTGGGGGAAAAAATAGTAGTTATAAATGCAAAATATGCAATAATAAGTGGAACTAAGTTAAATATCCATAATAAATATTTAGAAAAACTTAATATAAGCACGGCTACAAACCCCCGTCGCGGACCTTTTTGGCCAAGAAGGCCTGATACCTTTATGAGAAATGTTATCAAAAAAATGCTTCCCACAAAGAAATTAAGGGGTAAAGACGCATTGAGGAGAGTACATGTCTATATTGGAGAAATACCAGACAGATTTCAACCTAGGTATCAGAAATTAATTCCGGATGAAATTCCTTATTCTGATAAGAATAGACTTTCATATTATAATAAATATATTACCTTAGAAAATCTTTGTACTCGAATTGGGTGGAACAACAAGGAAATTGAGGCGTAAAAAAGATGTCAGAAAAAATTAAATATGTTCAATCTGCAGGAAAGAGAAAATCAGCTATTGCTAGAGCTACGTTAGAATTTCCTGCGAAAGGGCAAATTAAAATAAATAATGTCCCATTAGATATATACGAACCAGAAATTGGTAGATTAAGGATTAAAGAAGTGTTGGAAGTTGTAACCCATCCTAAACTTGAGAAGTGTGATATTTCAATCAAAGTGAAAGGCGGGGGAATAATGAGCCAAACTGATGCTGTTCGAATTGCTATTGCGAAAGCAATACATAAATTTATTGGCACAAAGACAATTGAAAGGTCCTTTCGCGAATATGATGAATCTCTTCTTTCTGGTGATTCAAGAAGAACTGAACCAAAACACTTTGGTGGTAGGAAAGCTCGAGCAAGACGCCAGAAATCATTTAGATAATTTCTTGGTAAAAATTATACTAATTCTAATTTTGCACCTAATTTATTCATATCTTGAATAAAATCAGGATAAGAATCTTGAAAAATTTCAGCATTTTTAATTCTAGATTTTGAGCTCGCATGTAATGCCGCTATGGTAAACGCCATTGCTATTCTATGATCATCTTCGTGGTTTATAAAAGTACCCACAAGCTTATCACAATGATGTATTACAAGGATTTCTTCATTATATTCTACTTCTACTCCCATTTTTTTCAATTCTCGCAACATTACACTAATTCTATCGGTTTCTTTATATTTTAGAGATGATATATTATAAAGAATTGTTTTAGATGTAGCAAATGCGCCTATTATACATAAAATTGGAAAAAGATCAGGAATCCCATTACAGTCTATTTCAATACCCTTTAAAACATTTTTATTTATATTTCCTCTTACAATAAGCTGACCTTGAGTTCTATTTACCTCAATATCCGCACCCATTTCTTGGAGAATAGTGATAAATCTTTTATCTCCTTGAGGTTTATCAAAATCTAAATTTTTTATGATAACATGAGAGTCAACGGTGGAAATGACAACAGTAGCAATAATAAAAGCGATTGATGAGAAATCTCCAGGAACAGTAAATTCAGTTGCTATAAATCGTTGAGGATTAGAAACATAATATTTAGCGGTATTATCTTCATTTATTATTTCATCTACATGAACTCCAAAAGATTTTAAAACGTCAATTGTAATTTCAATATAAGGATAAGATGAAAAGGGAGTCACTACATTAATCTCAACAGAGTTACTTTTTCCACATGGAATAATGGGACTTATCATTAAGAGAGCAGAAATAAACTGTGAACTTATATGACCAGGGATATGAATAATATTACATTTTTCCTCTTTTCTTTCAATATGTAATATTTTATTAGAAATATCATGGATAGCTCCAAAACTTTCCAAGGAATTTAATAATGGAAGAATAGGTCGATTTCTCGTAAAAAATTTTCCAGTAATATTAATACCACCATCTATTAACAAAGACATAGCGCTAAAAAATCTTATACTTGTACCTGAATTCTTACAATCTAAAAGCATTTCTTTTTGTTTTAATATTTTAGCTCGGTTTTCAACTTTATAATAGTTTTCTTTTAATTTTTCTATTTTTACACCAAATGTTCTCAATCCATCTAGCGTAATTTTAACATCTCCAGAAGTTAAAGCATTTTTAATTATACTTGGTCCACTTGCTATACTAGCTACTAAAAAAGCACGATGAGAATAACTTTTTGAGGCAGGGGCTTTAATTTCACCTTGAAATCGATTAGTTGGAGTTATGTTTAAGTCCATAATTCATAAAAAAGAATTAATAAAATATCAAAGTAATTAATTAATCATCAAATAGTTCTATTGTGATATTCATTGGCTGATAATTCTTTAGGTCAAATTTTCAGAATCACGTCCTTTGGAGAAAGTCATGGGGAAGTGATTGGTATAATTATTGATGGTGTTCCAGCTGGTTTGGATTTCGATTTAAATTTAATACAAAAAGAACTCGAACTAAGAAGACCTGCTCAATCAGGAATAACATCTCCTCGAAGTGAAAGAGATATTGCCAAACCTCTATCAGGAATATTTAATGGGAAAACAACGGGAGCACCTTTATGTTTTATAATTGAGAATGAAGATTTTAACTCCTCAAAATATGATCAAGTTAAAATTAGACCTTCTCATGTGGATTATGTTGCATTGAGAAAATATGGCGGATTTGCGGATTATAGGGGCTCTGGAAGATTTTCGGGAAGGATAACTGCAGGTTTTGTTATAGCTGGTGCAATAGCAAAGCAACTTCTTAAGATAAAAAACATTTCAATTTTTTCCTACACAAAAAGTATTGGAAATATTTTTGATATTAAGGATTACAGTATAGAAAGTGAGGAAAAGTTGCTACAGATTCGGGAAAATTCGCCAGTGAGAGCCCTTAATCCTGAGTTATCAAAAAATATGGAAGATAAAGTTAAAACAGTTATGCACGATAAAGACTCAATAGGCGGAACCATAAAATGCATAGTTCATAATTTCCCGTCAGGCATAGGTGGTCCGATTTTTAATAGTCTTGAATCAAACTTAAGTAAAGCGATGTTCTCAATTCCTGCTGTAAGGGGTATTGAATTTGGTGCCGGTTTTAATGCTTCATTAATGAAAGGTTCAGAACATAATGATCCTTGGATTTTTGATAATGATGATATTAAAACCACAAAAAATGATTCTGGAGGTATTATTGGTGGAATTTCAACTGGTATGCCAATAGAATTCAATGTAGCTATCAAACCAACTCCTAGTATAGGGATTTCTCAACAATCTGTAAATATTAAAACTAAAGAAAATATCAACATTAGGATTGAAGGAAAACATGATCCCTGCATTGTACCAAGAGCTGTTGTCGTGGTTGAAGCAATGACGGCTATAACATTAGTAGATTTTTTATTGGTAGAGGGAATAATTCCTTCTATTTTGAACTAAGGAGAGATTTATGGAATTACCAATAAAAGCTATATTAATTGGAGCAGGAAATCGTGGGATGACTGTTTATGGTCAATATGCTCTTGAAAATAAAGACAAATTGAAATTTGTTGCTGTAGCTGAACCTATTTCTTCAAGATTAGATAAATTTGCATTGTTACATGAGATCCCTCCAGAATTATGTTTTGATACTTGGGAAGGACTACTTGCCGAAGAAAAGTTAGCAGACGTTGCTTTCATTTGTACTCAAGATCAACTTCACATTGAACCCACGATTATGGCTTTAGGAAGAGATTACCACGTTCTGCTGGAAAAACCAATGGCTCATACTCTTGACGGATGTATTAGCATAATCAAAAAAGTTGAAGAATCGGGTAATATTTTAGGGATTGGACACGTTTTAAGATATACGGGTTTTTTCTCGATAATTTATAATACCATCAAACAAGGTTCTTTAGGTGAAATAATTAATATTTCTCATAGGGAAAATGTAAGTTGGTATCATAT
>JAGXNU010000133.1 GCA_019894815.1 Promethearchaeota archaeon | reverse complement strand
CAATGGAACCTAGTCGACATGAGTCTATTAATGTCATATTCAATAATAATCCGGATAATATCCCCGCACGATAACCATCTCCTGCCCCTGTAGTATCTTCTACTATATCTGGTTTTGATATTGGAATATCGATATTGTAGATTTTACCGGAATCATCCTTGTACATGAGTAAAGAGCCATCAGCTCCTTTAGTTGTTATTATTGCATTTACTAAATCCATTAATTCATCGTCGCTTAATCCTGTTTTTTTTTTTATTTGATTTATCTCATACCTATTTCCAATTAATATTTTAGATTTCTTCATGATATCTATTAAAATATTCTTAGGAAAAAGTACAGTTACTTGTCCAGGGTCAAAGATCGATGGAATTCCGAGATTAAATAGTTGATCCGCAAAATTCTCCATGGCCTTTATGCTCTGTGTTGAATTAATAGCATATGCGTAATTTTCTGGATCTGATATTTTTTCTTTTAAATCAATATCCTCACATTTGGATAATGCTCCACCATGAAAAATTATCATTTGATTAGTTTTAACATCATTTACAATATAACATGCTGCAGTATACAGATCATTGTAGACATCAACATTAAAATCAATTTTTTCAAATTTCGAGACGTGTTTTCTATACCCAAGACTTTCAAAATCATTCCCAACGGATCCAAAGACCGTGGTTTTTGCAATATTTAATAAACCAAGATTATACGCTATATTTCCTGCAGTTCCTCCATAACGTTGTATTTTATCAGCTGCTGTAACCGTGCTTTGATATTCTTCTTTTTCAAAATCAATGGAAACTGCATTTACGAAATTTTCTTCAAAAGACATTATATAATCATATGCTATGGACCCTAGCACAATGACCTTATTCTTTTTCATTTTTTCTATCTCATCTAATCCTAATCTATTTGGAATATTGTCACTAATTTTTCATTCGATAAAATTCTTTTGGCTTATAATGGTTAAGCATTACATTTTTCAGATATCTCTCTCTTATTAATAAAAGGAAATTGAGATATGATGAATTTAAAACTACAAAATCATGGATGATCTGATTAAAATTATCAACAAATTGAAAAAATCTGAAGTTTTGAATATTATAAATGCGAGAATAAAAGAATTTGCTGCATTTAAAGAAGAATCAATTCAAATAATATTTAGAGAAATGTGTTTTTGTATAATGACTGCAAATTGTGGAGCAGAAAAGTGCATTGAGATTCATAATCGAATGAAAGATGACTTTTTGATTTTGGATAGAATACAATTAGCAGAAAAATTTAAAGAATGTGGTTATCGGTTTCCAAATATTCGTTCAGGTTATATTATCGAAGCAAGAGATTACATAACAGATTTAGAAAAAATATTGAATCAAAATAACCAAGATGGTTCTCTAAGAGATTGGATTGTGAAAAACATAAAGGGACTAGGATACAAGGAAGCAAGCCACTTTTTGAGGAATGTTGGTTATGAAAATTATGCCATTATAGATTTTCACATAATAGATGTCTTGGTGAAATATAAATTAATTGAAAAACCGAAGACACTAACTAAAAAGAAATATATAGAAATTGAATATATTTTAAAAGAAATGGGAGAAAAATTGAAACTTAGCTTGGCAGAACTAGATTTATACTTATGGTATTTAGAAACAGGGAAAGTATTGAAATAATAGAAGATTTATTTTAAAAAATTTTCAAGTGGCATATCTAAATCGATTTCAGAACGCTTTATTTTCGCCATGAATTCTTGAGCTCCAGATTCATTTGTCATTAATTCGAGAAAATTTTGATATAAAGCCTCAATATTATCTTCTCCAATTTTTAAATAGATATTGTCTGATGGGATTGTAATTTTTAAAACTTCATGTAATCCTTTAAGGCATTCTTTAATGTTCTCAAAATTAAAGATAGCATGTTTTGTCAACTCAATCGGGGTATGTTTACTTTGCATAATAGCTTACATCTTTAATTTGTATACGAAGTGTAAATTTAAAAATTTCAGTATTTTTATCGTTATTTGTTACGATATACCTCTCAATTGATGTTTCCCTTTTTTGAAATGTTTTTCAAAATATAGGGGAAAAGGGGGGAGTTTTTAAAAAAAATTTAAATACAAGTTTTTTCACTTTATAATAAGTAACGGAAAGATATGGGTCGAAGATAGAGTTAAGGGAGTCCGTTCTAAAGGTAGTAATTTTGTATTATTAATTCCAGAGGTTGATTAAAATAGAAAGTGTATTTATCGTTGACGACGAACCTTCGCTTCAATTTTTCTACGAACAAGTTCTAACTATAGGGAATTTTGAAGTTGCAGGTATTGCCAGCAACGGAATAGAAGCTGTTTCCATGTTCAAGTCGCTTTCAAACAAACCTAAAGTTATTTTGATGGACCAGCGAATGCCCGAAATGAGCGGACTTGAAGCTTCAAGGTTAATATTGCAAATTGATAATAGGGTAAAAATTATATTTATAACAGCCGATTCTAGCGTTAAAGAAGAAGCCATTTCCATTGGAGTGTTTTTATTTATAGATAAAATTTTCACTATAGACGAATTGATAGTCGCTATTAATAGAGCTATTAAGAGTTATGCTTCCTTAATGAAAAATTGATTTTTTAGAACGATAATTATTGAATATTCGATAAGATATAGATATTTAATTAATCCTGAAATTTTTATTCAGTTTTGAACTATAACCCAACTATTTCTTTGAATTCAGAAGATTCGTCGCCTTCAGCAACAGCCGAAATTTTAAAATCGTTTCCATATTTGTCTCTTATTTTTGGAGCTTCTTGAGTTGCTATGAATTTCATTCTAATATTAGTATTACTGCCATGCCATATCATTATTTCTTTATTATAACGATTTAATATGATATATATTAAATCAGAATTTAGAAGTTCTCTTATTTCTTTATCAGCAACTTTTACCTCATGAAAACCTTCAATACCTTCATCAAATTCAAATAACATTAGATCTTTTTCGAGTTCATTCATGATCTTTTATTTTTGCTTTGGATTAATTTCCCAAATTTCAAATATGTAAGATATTAATATAAAGTTTTTCACATGAATGTCTGCAAAATTTAATTTTTGCAGAACATTTCATTATTTAAGTTTACTAAAATGAAGTTATACAGATATGAGAGTAATTGTTGATGCAGATCCAGATCCAGCTTTAGGAAAAAGGATGGGATAAGTAGATGACAGATTAGCATTAATTTTTATGTTAAATATCTTTAAATTAAGAGTTCTTAAATTGTCAAGTATATTTTTTTCTTGTCCAAGAAGTATCCAACAAGTAGCAGGATGCTTGCATTAAGAAATGCGAATGACATGATAATTGCCCATTTCATATCTTCTGGAACGAGTATAAACGAAAATGGAATCATAAAGTAGAAGAAATAAAGAGTAATAATGTGAAGTAGAAAAAGAATAAACGCATTTTTACCACTTGGGCTTAGAATTTTCTCATTTTTAAATGTTGGATTTCTTCCACGCTGTTCAAATAACAAATATAATACATAATAAAAAATTGATGATGCTCCTACAGAAATAAAAACATATGGTAAAGTCATGTATCCCCTACTGATTCCCCAAAAAAAGCTCGTAATGATTCCGAATATTAAAAAAATCAATCCTCCCAATAGAAAATATCTCCATTTAATATCTTTCTTTAAACCTTCTGCAATAACACTAGAAAAAATCATCATTGAACCCCAAGAAAGACATCCGAGAATCCCACCCTCAATCGATTCATAAATAACACTATTTAGAGTTGTGAAAAGTAGCAATTGATGTAAAATTACATAAAATAATCCAACTATTAACTTGATTAGAGATTTAGCTTCTGCAAATGGTAAAAAAAGGAGTCCTGACATTCCTAAAACCTGTAAGGTGCCCCAACGCAAAATAAACCCACTTTCTGATACATCAATAAACATGAATAATCCAATACTAATGAATATTAAATACCTTCTTAAGTGTCGTAAATAAGCTTTCCGTCGACCTTTACTTTCTAAATGTCGCTTGAAGGAAACTGTAAAATTTAATGCTAACATGAATATAAAAAATGGAGCTACTAGATCAACATAAGTTAATCCATATTCACCTGCATGATGTGTCCAAGCAGTTAGCATATCAAAAGGAGTTAGAGTATTAACAAATACCATTAAAGCAATTGCAAGACCTTTAAATACATCGATGCTGATAAATCGATTAGATTCAAGTGATATAGTATTATCAATTTCATTCATTGAAAATATAAAATTAAGAATAATTAATAATTAAATTTGTTTTAAGTCTACATCTCAATAATATGACTCTGGATATGATCTTTTCTTGGGAAACAAAACATTGATCAGGTGTTTTGATTCTGGTTTGATAACAGCATCTTTCATGATAAATTTGATCTCATCGAATGAATTGTATGATAAAATAAGCTTGTACAGCATGGGACCGGGAATTTTTACATCTGATACTCCAGGCTCAGAGAATTTCACTTCAGATTTTGTATCAATTACTTTTCCATTACTAAAATTAAGAGTAATGATCTCATGATAATCGCTTATTTTAATATCTCTCGATATTCCCTTGAATTCCGAAACCTCAATCCGCTGTTCTAATATCGACTTTATATGCCTAAAAAATAAAGTTAAGTTAGGAATCTTAACTTGCCATCCATAACTGGGATCGGCAACTCCACCCAATCTTAATAGATACTGCCCAAATTTTGTTTCAGTACTACAACAAAATTTAGTTTCATCAGCTTTTTTATCTTGCTTATTAATAAACTCGTTCTTGATAAACAATAAGATCTTATTCATATTCAATTTTGAAACAGGAGGTATAATAAGACTGAACCCAGAATCATCATATGCCACCCCTATGAAAAAAATTGATAATTTCGTGTTTCTTTCTTCTAAAATATAAGCAGAAAAGTATTTTTCGGAAATCGCCTCATTCATGAATTTATATTTAAAAGAAACTGGTTCATATTTATTGGATACAAAGAATTTGTGAAAATATTCTTCATATTTTTCTTTTATATAAGATAGATCTTCTTCTTTTGCTTTTCTAATTCTAAGATCCTCATGATTAATATCTGGAATCATGTTATTCATCAATGTGATTCGCTCATCAAGATTGAAGACGAATTCATATCCAAATCGCCTATAGTAATACGGAATTCCTCGAAGAACAGTTAATAAAAAACCCCTTTCTTTCATGGCTTGTTCATATAATTCATTCATTAAACCTATGAAATTATTTCCACGATATTGGGGAAGGGTCGCAACAAAATCCATTTCACATGAAGGAACTATTACATTATCAAAACGCCATTCTAGAGGTTCAAGAACCAGTGATGATACCGCTTGTCCAGTATATTTTTCTTCAACATAAAAACATAACGTATCCTTCTTTCTCGGGTGATCTTGAAAGATGCGAGGAACAATATCTTTTAGAAAATCTCCGTGCACATTCAAGTTTAGTTTTACTATCTTTTCAATCTCTTCATCATTATCGTTAGCCACTCTAAGAGTGAATTGTTCATCTATCTTCTGTGAATAACCTTTTATAATCTTCACAAATTTGATAATTCACGATTCTTTAAAAGATTTGAATTTGGAGAATACGTAAATGTAATAGAAAGTAGAAAATTAAGAAATATACTTATTCTAGAAAAGTTACTTGAGCAATTTTTTCATCATGTTCAATTTCTCTTAATCTCATTCTCACTTCTCGAGGAGAATAGGTATGTTTTAAGAGTTCTATGATGTTTTCATGTAAGGCATTTAAATTGTCCATGCCCATTTTATGATAAATGTCTTTTTCCAGGAAATTAATCTTTAAAATTTCTTCTATTCCTTTGATCGATTTCCTCATATTTTCGTAATAAAGTTCAAATACTTCGTCTATTTTTTGAGCTTGCATTTTCTTTTCATTTAATAATTTTTCTCTATGATTAAATTAGGAATTAAAATATATA
>JAGXNU010000132.1 GCA_019894815.1 Promethearchaeota archaeon | reverse complement strand
GTGCTGAAATCAGGTGTAGTTCTTGAAAACTCTCGCCAATTTGTAAATGCATTGCTCATTTTCTGTTCCCCTGTTGGTAACCCCCCATTCGATAAAACAATTCTTTTAAATCGATCTTGATTTTCTATAGCTATTCTTAAACCGATAAGTGAACCCCAATCTTGACAAAATAGAGTAATGTTTCTAAGATCCAAAGATAATAGCCATTTAGTCATCCAATCAACGTGCTTTCGATATGTATGATCGGTTTGTTCCGCTGGTTTATCAGATCGCCCAAATCCAACTAGATCTGGAGCGACAACTCTAAATCCCGCGTCCACTAATAGAGGAATCATGTATCTATATAAAAAGGACCAAGATGGTTCTCCGTGCATTAATAATATGACTTCTGAATCATTAAACCCTTCATCTAAGTAGTGTATTCTAATCCCATCAACTTCTTGATACCTTGGTTCAAATGGAAAGTCAATGAGATCCATAAATCTATCATCAGGCGTACGTAAAATTTTCATTATAACTTCCTTTTTTTCTTTTCATTAAAATTTAAAATTTATTAAGAAGGATTAGAATTTAAAATCCTCACTTCCAATTGAAATATCTTTATATTTAAATTTAACAAAATATCTTTATATTAAAAAATGTAAAGTTAACATTTTTTTTGGATATTTTTCATATGAATGATTATGAATCAGAAGACACTTTATTTCACTCTTTAGCAAAAATTTGTGGCTCTAAAAATATTACAATAGATCCCCAAAATTTAAAGCTATATTCAAACGATATGAGTTTTTTTAAAGGAAATAGCCCTAATTTAATAACTTGGCCTTCAAAGACTCAAGAAGTAGTTAAAATTATAAAACTTGCTAATCAAATGGAATTTTCTATAATTCCAGTAAGCTCAAGTTCAAAATATAGACATCATGGAGATACAATTCCTAGAAAAGATAATAGCATTATCATGAATCTTACTAAAATGCGCAAGGTTATCTCTATTGATAAGAAGAATCGAGTTGTAATGATTGAACCAGGAGTTACATTTGAAGAATTAATTCCTAAACTTCGAAAAAAAAGTTTAAGATTATTATTACCTTTATATCCAACTGGAACAAAGTCAGTGCTCACGAGTGTTCTTGAACGAGAGCCAATTATAATTCCACGTTATCACTGGGATACTTCCGATCCCCTTTTATGTACAGAAGTGGTATTTGGAACAGGAGATTTATTTAGAACGGGAACAGCTGCAGGACCAGGAACACTTTCTCAACAAAAGAAAGTTGGTCAAGCTCATGTGAACCCCATGGGACCGACCCAATTTAGCCCCTATAGAGTGATACAAGGAGCCCAGGGTAGTTTAGGAATCGTCACATGGGCTACTTTGAAATTAGAATTAGTTCCTACAGTGCAAAAAGTCTTCCATTATCATTCCAATAATATCGAAGAATTATTAGACTTTCAACAAAAGCTTGTTAAATATAGATTATGTGATGAAACATTCATTTTAAATAATCTAAATTTAGCATGTTTGGTTAAAAAAACAAGAAACGAGATAGAGGATTTAGCTAACTCCCTCTTGAAATGGAATTTAATTTATATTTTAGCTGGTAGAGGGGATTTAACCAATGATAAGTTAAATTATCTCGAAGGTGATATCAATGATCTCATGGGAGACTCTAATCTTGAACATCTTGAAAGTTCTAATCTAATTGATAGAAATGAAATATTAGAATGTACAAATAATTATACTTCCGAGCCGTGGAGAACAAGATATAAGTGCAGTTATCAAGACATTTTCTTTATCAGCAATTTTGAAAATATCTCTAATTATATAAAAAAGGTAGAATTGAAGTACCCAGAAAATTTAGGTATTTATTTTCAACCAATTAATCAAGGTACTTCATACCATTGTGAATTTGACTTATATTATGATTCAAAAAATGAAAAAGAAACAAAGGATCTTCAAGGAAAATTTAATGAAATCAGTATTGATTTAATGGATAGTGGGGCATTCTTTAATCGTCCATACGGTTATTGGGCAAAAGAAGTGTATGCTAGACATATCGAAGAAACTTCTATTGCATTAAGGAAAGTAAAAAGTATTTTTGACCCAAAAAACGTTTTAAATCCGGGAGTTCTCTGTTTTGACGAGTAATAGGTGAAAATGATGCAGTTAAACGAAGAAGAATATCAAATGATGATAAAGCGCTGTTTAAGATGTTCAATTTGCAAATGGATACCGCAAGTTCAGATTAAAAGTCAGAAATACGCAACAGCTTGCCCAGCAATTGATCTCTATAATTTCCATCCTTATAGTGGTGGGGGAAAGATAATATTAGCGTTAACATTAGAGATGGATAGGATTAAGCCTTCTGAGGAATTACGTGATATTGTTTATAAATGTACTGAATGTGGTAACTGTGCCATTGCTTGTAAATTTCTCAATACATTAGAACCTTTAGAGATCATAATGAGGCTAAGGGAAAAATTAGTTGACGCCGGGTATGGTCCAATGCCAAAACAGGAAGCATACATTCAAGCTGTTAAAAAACATAATAATCCATATAACGAACCTCATGAAAATAGAATCGAATGGCTACCCGATGATATCCAAATTGATCCTAATGCTAAAGTCCTCTATTATGTTGGATGTACTTCTTCTTATAGGAGAAAAGAAATGGCAATAGCTGCCGCTAGGATAATGAATGAGGCAGGAGTACCGTTTAATATTTTATCTGATGAAGAATATTGTTGTGGTAGTCCTATATTGAGAGTAGGGGAAATAAATACTTTTAGACAGGTACTAAATAAAAATCTTGATGTTATTGAATCGAAAGAGATAGAAACTGTTATATTCAGCTGTGCTGGATGTTATGATACATTTAAGGTTGATTATCCCTTGTATCGAGATTATGAATTTAAAGTACTTCATACTGTAGAATTTTTTAGCGAATTACTTGAAGCAGGTAGATTAAAGCTGACCAAAGAAATACCTTTAAAAGTAACTTATCACGATCCGTGCCATTTAGGAAGAAATGCAGAGAGATATGAACAATGGGATGGGGACGAGGTCCAAATAATGCCATTAATATCGATCAACATACCTCCTAAACCTAAAAAAACGGGAAAAGGAGGAATTTATGAACCTCCAAGGAGCATCTTGAAGAAAATTCCTGGATTAACGTTTGTAGAAATGGAAAGAATTAGAGAATATGCATACTGCTGTGGAGCTGGTGGTGGTGTGAAATCTGCATTTCCTGAAATGGCGGTTAATACCGCAAAATTAAGAATTGAAGAAGCAGAAGACACTGGCGCAGAAATAATAGTATCAGCGTGCCCATTTTGTTCTACAAATTTACAAGATGGAATAAATTCGAGGGGTTCAAAATTAAAGTATTTTGATATTAGTGAATTATTAATGATGGCTTTGGGTTTGGAGCCTGAGAAATTAAAGCAAATACTAGGGGAGGCTGCTTAACAATGTTACAAAAACAAGTACTAGAGCAATTTCAGAAGATAGTTGGTCCTGAAAATGTAGATGATGGTGAAGTAATGACAAACGCATATTCATATAATTGGTGCATGGAATTTGTGAACAGCATGGAGGGTAAAGAGCCTCTCCCATTTTCTTCGATTCCAAAAGCTGTGTTATTGCCATCAAATGTAGAAGAAGTCCAACAAATTGTTAGAATTTGTAATAAATATAATATTCAATTTAAAGCTCAATCTACAGGGCTGGGGCCGTGGAATCAACCGTCCTCAGACAATTGTGTAATATTAGATTTAAGGAGAATGAATAAGATCATAAAAATAGATGAAAGAAATCTTTTTGCGGTTGTAGAACCCTATGTAAGTGGAGCACAATTACAAGCAGAAACCATGAAAGTTGGCTTGATGGTTCACATGCCTGGAGCAGGTCCTCAAGTTTCTCCTTTAGCAAGTGCTACTAGCATGAATGGTCCGGGATTTACCTCTCCACATACGGGACACAGTGCTCGAAATGTATTGGGCGTAGAATGGGTTTTACCGGATGGGGAGATTTTAAAATTAGGATCTACTGGATTAAAAAATAACTCAGACTGGTATATTGGAGATGGTCCCGGTCCAAGTCTGAGAGGAATCATGCGAGGATGGGCAGGAGCAAAATCAGGTATAGGAGTATTCACTAAGGTTGCGTTTAAACTCTTTCCATATCCTTGCAGTACTAAATTTAAATTAAGCGGTATTTCACCCAATTATGAATTTGAAATTCCTGACTACATGAAGTTATATGTGATAGATTGTAAAAGTTATAATCATCTAGAAAAAGTTTTTCTAAAAATTGAAGAAGAGGAAATTTCTTTCATTTGCAGTCACCTTTCGAGTTATGGTTTAGGAGCAATATTTTCTAACAGTATTGAATCATTATTAGACAAAATTCCTATAGTTGGAATGAAAGTACCCTTGGTAGTGCTCATAGCAGCAAGGACTAAAAGAGAATTTGAATATAAACAAAAAGTTATGAGCAAGATAATGATAGATTTTAAATTAGAAAATGTAATAGGAAGTAAATATAACCCCAATTCCCTATTTTATGCTGAAGCGCTACGCTCGAATTTAGGTCTTCATGGTTTTATCGCAACTGGAGGATTTCAATCATCAAAAGGACAATGTGATACCGTAAAAGTATGTTTAAAGACAACTAAGATGAGCATTCCCTTAAAAAAGAAATACATAAAAAGAGGAGTAATTGGAAATGATTTTGGAGAAGGCGTGTGGATAACCTCCTATGAATCAGGACATTACTTCCATATCGAATCTCCTACAATGTTTGATCAAACGGATGAGAAAAGTGTTAAGGGAATGGCTGAAAACATGGAAGAGAATCATCAATTTGATTTAATAAAACACCTTGGAGCGCCATTTTTCGTTGAGGGGGATAAAATGCATGATTTGTTCGGTCCTGAAATGATGAATTATCATATATGGTTAAGAAAAATAAAGAAAGCATTTGATCCAAATGGAATTGCTGATTCGGGATTTTATATTAGCGCAAAATAGTAGAAATTATTAGAATTTGAAACGAGTGATATAAATGGATAAGACAGGTTTAGTTGATCCGAAAGCAAGAGGATTTGCAGGTCTAATAAAAAGTATAATGGAACCACTAAATGAGAACCTTGAATTTAAAGAGAAATTTAAAACGTTGGACAGAAAATTTCTCATAAATGCCTCAAATTTAAACCATGCCGCCTTTATATCCGTTAATCATGGTATTTTGAAGGTTGAGAGCGTGCCAAATAAACCAGAATCCAATTTAAAAAAGAAAATGATTGGGTGGGATGGATATCTCTCCATGGATTCTCAAATATTTCTCGCGCTGGCTATGAATAGAATCTCAATAGTAGGGATAGGTATAAAATGGTTATTAAGAAAAGTGAAAATGAGAGGAATTTTAAAATTACTCTCGCTATTAAGCATTTTTGAATTTTTAAAGAATTAATATTTAGATTAGAAATAAAAATAAATGGTGTATAAAAATTGGAAAATAAGAAAAATAAAAAGCCTGAAGTTATTGAAGCTTGGTCGGGGCCTGGAAGAAAGGATGAAAAGATTACTGTCTTTAAACCGGAATATGATGCAATTCATATAGACATGAAACAAAGGGGAAATTCTGAATGGTGGTATTTTGATGCTCGTCTTGATAATGGGTATACCGTAGTTGCATTTTTTCGCGCGAAACACGAACGTTCTGGGAAGACAGGAGTAGAAATTACGATATATAAACCCAATGATGAGAAAATTCAAAATGTATATGATTATAAACGTTCTGATCTTAAAGCATCTCATGAATTAGCAGATGTTCAAATCGGAAATAACTACATAAAAGTTGATTATTCAAATGAGAAATTCCCCACATATGAGATTTTTTTAGATGAAGGTGAATTTGGTTTTCACTTAAAATATACTGCTGAAGTTCCAGGATGGATGCCCTGTCTCTTATACACATCTGACGC
>JAGXNU010000131.1 GCA_019894815.1 Promethearchaeota archaeon | reverse complement strand
TATGATAGAGAAGGAAAGGAACACATGACTCTTAAAGACGACAATGTACACTATGATCCTGGTTCTGCCGCAATTCTGATATTAGATGAAAACTCAGGAGAAACTAGAGAAGCCACTTCGAATGATTTTATTCGTTTTTCAAAAATAGTTGGACATTTGAAATATATTGAAGCTCAAAGCACGGCTTTTGTTTATCAGGATGTCGCCCCAGAAGCGCAAGATTGGCATAGACTTTTTATTGCATTATCCAATTGCCACAAACCAGTTATTACAGGCACATTTAGAAAGGAGAGTTTCTCAATCATGCGAGAACTTTTATTATCTTGTAGGTTATCTGAGGATGACTTGGCAAGGAAACCACTTGCTATATTTGATGCTTGTCCAAGCCCCCCATTAAAATGGTCAGATTTAACCACTCAATCACTAATTGACGCAGCAAAAAGCATGATTCCTTCTGAATTCGTTTCAATGCCACTCGCAGGTGCAAGTGCTCCTATCACCTTAATTGGATCAATAACTCAACATTGTGCTGAATGTTTAGCAGGAGTCGTTATTGCACAATTAGTTAAACCTGGTGCCCCTTTGATTTGGGGTGGATCCCCGGCTATATTAGACATGAAATATGGAACTACTCCGATGGGCGCAATTGAAACAATGATGATTAATTTAGGAGATGTGGAAATGGGTAAATTTTTAAAAATGCCTACTCATGCTTACATGAGTTTAAGTGATTCTAAAATCCCAGATGCTCAAGCTGGATTCGAAGGAGGAATGGGTGCTCTCTTAGCTGGACTTGCTGGTGTTAACATGGTATCAGGTCCAGGAATGCTTGATTTTGAATCAACTCAGAGTGTGGAAAAATTATTAATCGATAATGAGATTGTTGGAATGGTAAAAAGGCTTTTACGAGGTGTTGAGGATCGAGGAACTCCTTTCGCTTTAGATATTCTAAAAGACTATAGTGAAACAGAAGAATTACTTTCACATCCATCAACATTAAATCTGTTTAGAAAGGAATTGTTTATTGCAGGACCTATCATTGATAGGATGTCTCGCGATGCTTGGAATGATGCTGGAGCGAAATCAGCTAGAAAAAGAGCTATAATTGAAGCAAATAAATTGGAATCTAAGCCAACAATTAAACCTATTGATGAAATTCTTTCTAAAGAATTAAAAATGATTACGGATAACCATCTTAAATAAAAATATTATTTATATAATAAGAGAAAGAGATTGCTTGAAGAAAATCAATTATAAATTGCATCTAGGGGTCATTGGAGAATCAGATAAGGGAAAAAATATGATTCTTGAGTTCCTTTCTCATTTAGCTATTTCATCCTCTATAAATAATGAATTTCAGATAATTCATCAATCTATTCCATTGAAAGTTAAAGTTTTTCAAGTTGAGAAAATTAAAGATTTCGTTGAGTTATATAATTCTATTGAGTACTTGGATGGGATAATACAAATTCTTGATTTATATGACCCTCATTCGATTAGTCAGATTCTTCAAGATAATTATCTCGAATTTTATAATTTATACAATTTCCAAGGTTCCAAGATATTGGCAGCTGTGGATATGAATTTAATAAATGGAAAAATCGATGAAGAAAAACTACGGATAAGTAGATTGAGTTTAGTCCGAAAAACACAAGAGTTAAATTTCATTTATTGTTTTGAGATAAGTAATCAGCAGAGTGATTTTACAGAATTATTTGATAAGATATTTGATGACGCAATTCTTAAATTTAAGCTTTCAAACCCAGAATTATATGAACAAGCACTCAATTATGGAAACGTGTTAACTAAACAATACAATCACAACAATCATTAAAAATGATGAATGGATAGCCTTCCGATCTTGGAAATAAAGAAAACTTAACAAGATTTAAAAAGTCCTATACTAATAATATAATCATCCAATTTCATTTTAATAATAAATAGGTTGATGCTCTAGATGGGAGAAAACATCGATAATATATTGACAATCGAAAAGTCAGATGGGAGAAGAAAATGTCCTAAATGTAAGGAGGAACACAAGTCCATGATTCATGAATCAGAAGATAAAACAAATTTAATTAATGACTATCCTCGTATCTATGGAAAGAAATATCTTTGTGGTAAATGTGGAATTGAGTGGAGAGAGAAATAGCCCGATCTTTATTGTCTCTACTTTCCTTTAAATTTTATAAGAGAAAAAGCAGTTTTCCCAGAAAACATGCAATATCCATAACTTGAATTTGATCTTTCAAAGATTCATTATTTATTCCTTGTTCAGAAAGGGAACAATTAAAATTAAGATTAAGACAATTACTCTATAGTTATAACGAGGGAATTTAAATATGCTTTTCTTTTACAAATAAAGATAAATATAATTGTACAATTTATTATCAATACCAAATTACAATTTTATAAAAATTATATACAAACTCTCAGGTAATAAAGTTGGATTTATCTCGTTTTATACAAGTATTCGTTGTACAAGGATTAGTTGGCTTATTTTATTTATTTATTGGCTATAAAATTATTAGAAGAGAAAGGAGAGAAATAAATGTCATTCTGAGTTCCTTTTATTTTGTTGTAGTGATAGGAGTCATATTAAACATAATTTATGTAAATGTTTTTAATGAAACTGTAACCTTGGTGTTACATTTCATCACTTATTATTTATTCTGCCTTTCTCTCATCTTCTTATTAATTTCTGTGCTAATTCTATTAAAATCTGAAAAAATTATAACATTGAAAATACAAGTTACCATCTTTACAATTTACGCCTTATTACTTATTGTTCTGTGGTTTATTCCAGATGGTTTAAGATTAAATGAAGTTACTTGGAAACCAGAGTGGAGCTGGTCCTTTTTCACATATAGTATTGTGATATGTAGTAGTATTGCCATCGGACCAACAATTTATGTTTCATTTAAGATATATAGATCTTTTCAGAAAGATATACTTAAAAAAAAATGGATTTTTTTCTTAGTTGGGATATTTGGGTACTTCTTCTTATATTACGGAACTTCTCTTTCAAATACTCTTGCTGATCCAACTTTTAGATTAATCTGGTCAATCATTTCATTACCGGTATTAATTAGTATATACTTTATATACTATGGAGTAGCAAAACAACTCTAAGGTTTAATTTTTAATGAAAAATTCTTTTGATATAAATAAATTATTAACTCCCGTTAAGAGCATTTAAATTATTGTACTACAATTTTTGTATAATAAATACAAAAAATTAAAAAAAAACTTTAGTGATTAATAATGGTATTGTTTCAGTTAACCATCATGAGATTTATAACGATTTACATAGCCCAAGGGTTTATTTTCGCCTTTTTCCTATTTCTCGCAATTAAAATATTGAAAAGAGATAGAAAGAGGCTTAATGTAATCTTTGCTGGTTTCTATATTTCCCCTGTGATAGGGTTTTTCGTGAATTTCATCTATGGCCCAATGACAGATTATAATCTCGTGCTGTTATTGAATTTTGTTACTAATTTCGGAATATACTATTCTGCAATATTTTTGGTAGTCTTTGACTTGATCTTATTAAAATCTGAGAAAGTAATTACGACTAAAAAACAAACTCTAATTTTCTTAGCATACGGTATTGCAATGTTCTGCATGATATTTTTCTTATTCATACCTGGAGCTGGTGTAACTCTTAACAATTGGTCACCTGTTTGGTCGTTACCATTCTTTATTTATGTTGTTCTTGTAGTGTCCTTAGGTGCAGTCATACCATTTCTATATCTTTCATTTCAGATATACAAGAAATTTGAAGATGAAGTCCTCAAGAAGAAGTGGAAATTTTTTATTTATGGATTCTGCTGCTTAATAGTCTTCATGTACGGCATATTTGTTTCAAATACTCTAGATATCCCAATTTTTCGAACCGTATTAGGTGTGATAGGATTAATTTTAGCAATTGCAGGCGGGTATTTAATGTATAATGGCGTTGGTCGTCAATTAGAAAAATAATAATTAATTCATTTTCCTTTTTTTTAGCATATCTCAAATTTTATCTGTCTTGAATCCCATTTTATAATTGTTATAGAAATTAATTTTGTATTTAAACATGTATTTAACATCTAAATTCTTGGAGTCAATTTCATCAACCTTTAAGGTTTTGTAAGATAATGTCGTTTGAGCTTGAGAGAGTCAGAGGGATTGGTCCTGCAGCTTCAGAAAATCTTTTTAAAGCAGGAATTAAAACTATCGATGACATAGCGAGTGCAAAACCGGAAGAATTAGCATGGATCAAAGGCATAGGAAAGGTTTCTGCCAAAAAAATAATTGAAAACGCAAATGAATTAATTAACTTAGAAAAAAACATTCAGCTAGTTTTAGAATCCATTAAAGAAAATTTCGTAAAAAATTGTCCTAAGTGCGGCGGAAAAATGGCAAGCAAGTATATAATTTTAGGTCCAGAAAGACGATTAAAAGCTAAACAATGCACTCTATGTAAATTTTACTTGCCTGAATAAGATTAGCCTTATATTAAATTAATTGCCTTTAAAAAATCATATACGGGTAAAAATGGTAAGATGTATGAAGTAAAATAAACCATTATAAAGAAAACACCTGCTTTTTTATCAATTTTTTTTCTTATAGCTACAGTGGTTATAACTATAAAGCTGGCAATAATAGTAAATAAGATTGTAGGGATTGCAAGAGTAGCATTAACTGCTTGAGGCCAGAAAACTTGACCTATTCCAATGCTTAAAGTTGAATCTACAATACAAGAACCAACGATATCGCCAACTGCAATTGAATGCTGTTTTAAGCGAAGAGCATTTATATCAACTGCCAATTCTGGAAGAGAGGTCCCAATAGCTAAAATATAAAAGCTTATTATGTATTCATCAACATATAATAATCTTGAAATATTAATCACAGATTCTACAATCATAACAGCCGCAACTGTAACTCCCAGAAAGCCCACAATAGCAAATAAAAGGCATGATTTTTTTTTTCTTTCGGGTTTTTCAATTTCAACCAATTCAAATCTGTGTATGATGCTTTTTTTATTAGAATTGTAAATCAACCAAATGTATATGCCCAAACTGCCAACCATGAATAGTGCATTCAAACGGCTTATATATCCTTTTTCTACTACAGAGAAGATTACTAACAGAGAAAGCAGTTCGCAAGTTCCGAGAATTATGATATCTCTTCGATGGATATGAAATGCTCCACAAATAATTGGAAGTAGACCAAAAACGAGTGTTAATTGAGCTAAATCAGAGCCTACTGAATCTCCAACGTCAATATCGCCATATCCGCGAGCACAAGATATAAGCGAATTAAAAATTTCTGAAATATCTGTTCCTATTGAAACCAATGTTACTCCTATAATTAGTGGAGATATTCCTAAAGCTGTTGCAAGTAAAGCGGAATTTGTTACAGCTATCTTGCTAGAAAAAATAACCAAAATAATTCCTCCTACCATCAAGCAGAACCACAAGACTATATCCAACATTTTCGAATTTACCCCTAATCTAACTCAAACTCTAAAAAAGATCTTACAAAATTAACCTGAATTCGTTGTAGCTTTAATTAATGAGATTAAAAAAATTTTAGATACTCAAATTATGAATAATTATGCATATTTTACAATGCTAAATCATTATATAAGTCTTATGGTTTAGTAGCAATAAGTTTAGTATAAACTCTAAAAATTATTATATATTCCAATTTCTTCATATTTGTAGATACCGTAGGTCCACTTTCTTATCTTTTCAAGGAATCTCTTATACATTTTCCATGTATATTTAGTGAAAGATTGAGATTGATAGATTTCCAACCATTCCTGTAGAATTTTTGCTTTTCCTTCATCAATGATATAATCAAATTGATGATCTTTCGAATCTTCTTGAAATTTACCATAAGTGGGTATAAAATAGACAAAATATTCGAGATTTTTCAATGATAACGATTTTGATGCACCAATTGCAATGTCATGAGTGGCTTGATGATCTACATGCTTCATGCGGATCCCGAAAAAATCAT
>JAGXNU010000130.1 GCA_019894815.1 Promethearchaeota archaeon | reverse complement strand
GCCACATATCGATCGACGCTTTCCCCACTGGAGGTTTAAATACGCTAGATGGGCCAATATCACCAACGATGAGATGATCTATTGGTCGAATACTATCAATGATTTCTAAAGCTTTTTTATTGATTTCTACTAACTGTTCCTCAAGTTTATGATTTTTTAGGTTTAGATAGCAAGAACCAAATGTGTTTGATTGTACCATATCTGAACCTGCTTCATAATACGCTTGATGAATGCTTCTGATAACTTGAGGTTCTTCAATATTTAATAGATCTGGTAGTTTTCCAGGTTTAATTCCACGTTTAATAATTTCTGAACCCATTCCTCCATCAAATAATATCGTTTTTGTATCATCTTTAAGCCATTCTTTAAATATCAACTTAAATCCCTCTTTCGATTTTATTTGTTAGAAAATAATTCTTTTACTAATTTTACCGCATCAACAGCACTATCAGCATATCCATCAGCCTCACATTCTTCAACCCATTTACGTGAAACTGGAGCACCACCCAAAATGACCTTAAATTTTGATCGAATGCCTTTATCTTTTAAGATATCGACTACTTTCTTTTGCCCGGCCATGGTTGTTGTAAGTAGGGCAGATACCCCAATTACATTTGCGTTGACACTAATCGCTTCTTCAACTATTTTTTCTGCCGGAACATCTGCTCCCAGATCATGTACATCATAACCATTTGCGCTAAGCATTGTTCCTACGATAGTTTTCCCAATAGAATGAATATCTCCTTCAATCGTTGCGATTACTATTGTTCCACGATTAAATGTCTCAGAATGCTCTTTTAAATGAGGTATTAATAGTTCCATGGCTTCTTGCATGATATTTCCTCCTAACATCAATTCGGGTAAGAAAATTTCTCCTTCATCCCAGAGATCTCCAATTTTTCTTATCCCTGCTCCAAATCCGTGTTCAACCACTTCAAGTAAATTCAATCCATCTGTTATAGCACGGTTGGCTAATTCTAAGGCTTTATTCTTATCTAAATTTACTATAGCCTCAGAAATTTCAACATTTAATTTTTCAATTGCCATTTGTATCTCATCTAAAACTCTACTATCAATACATTTAATTTTATTTTGTTTTGTAATTAACATTTCGAAAATGCTCCCATACAAGTGAAATTGAATTATTATTCCATTATGTGGCTATGTGTGGAGTGTAATCAAAAGATTAATAAATAGATTTAAAACACTTTTTTTTATATTTTAGTTATAATAAAATATCAAATAAAATAAATTATGGAAATTGTAAAAAATGAGCCGTCGGTATTATGCTAAAGGAAAGAAGACGTACGCAAAGGACCAAAATTTCGAGCAGGACCAAGTTGGAGAGGAAAAAGAACGTTATTTAATCAATATATCTTTGATGAGTTTAAAAACACTTAAAGATTATGATATAATGGGGTGGCGAGGAGAGTTTTATTTTAAATGTGATGGAGAAAAGCTGTTCAAAGCTCGCTGGCCCAACAAGGGAACCATTAAATTACAACGAAATCAAGAATTTACCTCCAAAGCTGATATGTCTTTATGGAGTCAATTTAAAACTGTACGTGCTGACGAAAGTATCATCGTTCCTGTAAAAGTAATTTTAAGAGAAAAGGATCCATTGAAGAAGGATCAAGAAATAGCCTCTGAAGAGTATGAAATCAGACTCCCTCAGAAAACCAAGTATGTTATCCTACAAGATAAAAAAGAAAAAACCAAAGCTAAACTCCGTATTCAAGCAACGAGAACCAGATATTAAGAAGCACATTTATTTTTCATTTTATTTTATATTTTTTTAGAATAGTATAACTCTGATTAAGTTTGTAAAAGTAAAAAAAAGGATTAAGATTATTAGCTATAACCGTTTCTCTTGCTTTCGATAGAGGATGAATGCGAAGTGGAGTTGGAACTGCAATTTTTAATGAAATGCTCTTAAACTTAGATGTCCCTATTGTTTCTTTTATTGTGGAAGTTCCATTGACCAATAAGGCATCTGCGAAGTGGCATGAACATTTAGGATTTGATTTAGCAGCCACTTGTGATGGTGACTACAAAGGTAAGAAGTTTAAATGGTGGATCTATATATTTTGGATTGATTAATGAGACAGTATATCGAATTATTCCTTTTCACATTCATTCGTCAAGTTGTTAGCAAGTTCAACTCCGAAATCAAAAAATGATTTCATTGACTCATAAAATAAATCTCCTATTAATTCATTCTCTTTATTCTGTTCATTACTTTCAATATTTGAATCATTCAATTCAATTACTAATTCTTCCTTCTTTCTTTTTAATTCTTCATCCAATTCAGGTAATTTTACTGGATTTATTTGCATTATTAATTCCTCCTTTCTTAATATTTAAAAATCAGTTTCCCCTTTCAATGAATCGACGATATTGATAATGTCTTCAGCTAATTCATATCGCTGATCACGATATTTTTCTCGAGTTAATCGTTTCTCTACTTTTAGTGGTGTACCGATTTTTACTCTGATTCCTTGGGTGTCAATCATGTTCAAGATCTTGGCTTTTTCCGTGTAAATGGCAAGTGGAATTATTGGAGAATCGGCAGCGACGGCAAATTTTATAATTCCCGCCATCGCTTTAACTTGAATTTCTCGTTCTAATTTCGATTCTGGTGTCATTGCCACTAAGTCACCTTTTTCATTTAGATAATGGAATACTTTATCAATCGGTTCAGTATCTTCCTTATCCAGGGTGCTGCGAAACATTCCCAACGATTTCAAAACTGGGCCAAATACTTGGTGTTTCATCATTTTATGGTGAACCATGAAATGGACGCGTCTCCCGGATACTTGGCTGATAATCGCAATGTCTCGTAAAGCATTATCACTAACCGTTGTTATAATCGCCTTCCCTCGCGTAGGAATGTTATGCCTCCCTTCAATCTTAAGGTCAGTGAATGCTTCAAGTCCAAATCCGCTCAATCCCTTGACTCCAGCGTATAGAACGTCTAACATTAAATCTTTTTTCGAAGATCCTTTCTTTTCCTCAATAGGAGGTTCAACAGCAGGCGTAGTTTCACTCATGATTTATCATATCACGATCTTTATTTAATTAAAAGAATATTTAATTAAAAAATAAAGTCTTGGTAATATTAAAATGTATTCATACGAATCAGAGTCTTCAAAACTTAATAAAAAAACAAGGGATTTTTAATAAGGATTAATGTAAATTCTCAGAAATCAATATTATTGATTCATTTCTAGATTTTGATTTTTTATTCATTTCTAGATTTTTGCAGTTTAGACAAATCTGGATAATCTTATATTGAATGGCACCTAATCAAATCTTACAAAAGAAATTCAATTTTATACAATTAAAATCATAGTATTAAAGGAATTGATATTAATGAACGAAAATCTGAATATACAAAAAAATTGTCCTGTATGTGGTAAGGAAAACAATTTAGAGTCCCAATTTTGTAAATTTTGCGGAGTTAATATGGTTGCTTCTGATTTTCAAACCTTTGAAATATCTCAAACTATGAGGTTAAGAATAGGCTGTTATTCAAGTTGCTGTATAATTTTTATGGTTTTACTAGTTTACTTTCCTTTGGTGGTACTCCCGAATTTCATGCCTCCTGCTGAAATAGGTATTGCGGCAGGGCTCTTAATTCCCCTCCTTGGAGGAGTTAGTTTCATTGGATTGATATATCTTTTAGTAGTATATCGAAATGCAGGTTTCCGTAGAATATTCTCCATTTCACCAAAAGGTATTAAAATTGTGGTTCCAAAAGAACCGATTTGTGAAGCTGATTGGTCCAAATTTGACACAATTGAAGTAAAGAAATCTACTGGTGATCACAATAATACACATTATAGATTTTACTTCACTTCACATGGTGTTGTATATAGAGAAATTCTTATCAAAGGCTCAATGGATTTTAGTGGGATAAATTGTAGAACAATTGTATCTCAATTGAAACACTACGCGGAGAAAATGAATAAACAATTTATTCGTGGCAAAAGAAGAAAATTTTAAAGACGACTGTTAATGCCAACTTTATTGAAAATAAGATAATAAAGCTTTTTTTTAAAAACTATTTTTTTCTATTTTCTTTGATTTTTTCTCGAATTTCAAAATCCTTAATATTAGGATATCGATTTTTAAATTCTGAAATTATCTTCTTACAGGAACTACAAATGGGACCTTCTGATACAAGTAAAACCTCACCTTTTTTTAATTTGTTGAGTTCCCATAATTTTACCATTGTTACAATCAATTTTCGTTCACCATGATACCAAGGTTCATCTTCATCATTGATTTCTTGAGCAGGAAATATTTTTGAGATAGGTGCGAAAGGATCAATTATTACTTCAGCTGGTTTATCTTTAGGCTCCACTACTACTGCACCCGGTATGAATTGTTTACCTCTCAAGGCTAAAATATACCCTTTTTGAATTACTCCTTTAGAGAACTTGTAATTGAACTTCACATATGCCACATTGCGATCTTGCTCTTTCCAATCTTGGCTTTTTCTCGCATGAGTTATTATTGTTTCATCAGTTAATTTCGTATCTTTGTCCAAATTTAGGGCATTACGTAACGCGTCCTCAATTTCCTCTTCACTTATATCTTTTGAAGAAACAATCCAAGTCATTCTCTTTTGGTAGTTTTCTAATTCTTCTGCTACTTCAACATCCTTTTCAATTGTCATGAGAAAGCACTAAGCGTACAACAATGTAAATAATTATGCTCTGAAATTATAAATACTTAATAAATGAATGCTTTTAAAATATTTTTTTAAGAAATAGAAATAGAATTTTTTTTTAGTAAATCAAGCATCCGGAACGTCATAAACCAGAAGATCCTTTATTTGGGCCATCATATTAGCAGTCAACCGTTTAAGTTCATCAAAATCGGGCATTGTTTTCCCCCAGTATTGCTGATGTTCCATGAATGGTGGGCCTGCTTTTAATATCGAACCCTTGTAAAAATTCAACATTTTAGCGTTTTTTGGAAAAGTGTCCTCTGTTCCCGTGATACCAATTAGTAATATGGGTACCTGTTTCTCAATTGCTAAACGCACGGCTCCCGTATGACCCTCAAGGAGTACTCCACCTCCCGGATTAGTAGTTCCCTCAGGATACACACACACTATCTGACCTTCGTCTAAAAGATGTCTTGCATAATTAAAGGAGTCCACATCATGCATGCCTCTTTTAAGTGGGAAAGCGAAATGATTGCGAATCCAAGCATTTACTATTGGAACCTTGAACAATCCTTGTTTAGCCATTTGATATATTTTCCTTCGTGGTGGATGATATATTATACTTGCCCCAACTTGAATGACATCCCATTCAGAATTATGACTCGTGCATAGTACTGCTCCTCCTGTTTTTGGAATGTATTTCTCATAGTCAATGACCTTGTAAGGTACCATTAATTGAGACATGTGATGAACTAACTCGCCAGAAATTGTATAGATAAACTTTTGAAACGGATCGCGAAGATTAAATTCTTCTAAAGCTCTTAGAGAAGCATACCAAATATCATCTAACGTCCATAAAAATCCCTTCCCGAAGTCTTTAAAGAATCTCTTAATATTGAAAGATGATTTTTCTTCTTTTTCAAGTGGTTCTTCTGCCAATTCTTCTTTGGTTTTACCATATGTCCCTTCACGAAGTTCAGATACCACCTCGCGTAATTCACTTGTAAGACGTTTTATGTCCTCATAGGAAACTTTATTAATATCATATTGATCAAAGTATAAAGGATCTCCAACTCTTACTTTAACTTGATGGGGTTTCACGAATAATTTACCCTTTGGAAGGGCATGTTCAGAACCTAAAACGGCCATCGGAACAATAGGGACTCCAGTTTCAATTGCTAACCTGACTGCACCTGTTCTAAATTCTCCTAACTCACCCTCCTTGGAACGAGTACCCTCTGGAAAGATACCAACCCATTCACCGCCTTCTATGACTTCTTTTGCTTGCTCCCATCCAAGAGCAGGATTATCTCTATCTAATTTGAATGCACCAAGATTTGTAAAG
>JAGXNU010000012.1 GCA_019894815.1 Promethearchaeota archaeon | reverse complement strand
GAATGAACATCTCTCAAAAATACTTCATAAGGATACACCTAAAATCTTGGTGGGTTGCAAAAGCGATTTAGTACAAGATCCTGAAAAAGTAGATGAACTAGTGATAGAAAGTTTTAGAGTGAAACATGATTCCCTTCCATTTTACAAAACTTCTTCCAAAGATGGTATTAACATCCACACTGTGTTTTTAAACATGGTTGAATCCATTTTAAAGAAGAATGAATTTGATTATGAAAAAATTATCAAAAAATAGCACAATACCAATTTTCTATTGCTAGATTATTAGATAGCATGTTCTTAGAATATAATAACTATTACCCCTAAAATGGTTAAAATAACTCCAACAAAACCAAATTTAGTAATCTTTTCCTTATTTATGAAATATGTCAACGGAAGAGAAAAAAGCGGGGCAGCACTAGCAATTAAAGCCATAATTGTCGCCCCTGCTACACGAGCAGCTTCAGTATAAACATAAGCGCCTATAGACGTACCAATAATCGCACCTATAATTAAAAGAGCCCAAGTTTTTCCGCTTCTTTTTATATTTGCGTTTATTGACTTTGTTCTATAATTTTCACGTAATATCATGGTTAGCAATATTATTAGAGCAAATGGAAACCTGATGACATTTCCAATTACAGAGCTTAATTCTTCTACTAACAAGATATGATTGATTTCATTAGTAGCAAAATCAATTATGACCAAGCCTACAGCCCATCCAAAAGCTGCCAAAATTCCAAAACAAATGGCTTTAAATCGAGATTTAGAGTGTTTAGAATTATTACTTTTTGGTTCTATAATTATTTTGGATGGTAAATTACTACCAACTTTGCTTTTACCAATTATATAAATACCTAAACCAACAAGGATAAGCGAAAAAACTATTCGTAAGTCAAAAGTTTCATTTAGAAAGATTAATGAAAGAATATACGTTATTAATGGGAAAATCATTGAAACTGCAAGAGCCATTGTAGTTCCTAACTCTTTTTGTGCTATGAAATATGCCGTATCACCAATAATTTGACCAAATATAAAACTAATGAATAGAATCAACCATAATTCCCAAGGAAGTAAAAAAACAAGAAAGAAGACATTGAATATTATAGCAAGCATGAAAAATGTGAGTGTTCCAATAGCAGTACGAACAAAATTTATGAATGTAGGGCTCGCTTCATGTTCAGCTCTTTTAAAAATCACATTTGAGATAACAAAAGTTAAAACGGCTAAAATTGCAATTAACTCTCCAGCCATTAGAGTAATTATAATTCGTTAGATAAATCTTTTCAGATTATAATTGATCATAAAATAAAAAGATCTCAGAGATTTCCTAGAGACTTTTGTTTTTGGCCATATTCATAAAGTTTTAGAAATGACTTGGCAGCTATATCAATATTTGGATACACTAAAAAATTATCTGCGATGAGCATTGCATAAAATTTCTTTCTTGATTCACTTGGATATTCATGTAATATAATTGTAAAAACCTTATTAAGAGATTCAACATGTTTTTTTATTTCAGTTAAATTATGATAATATCCTTTGAAATGGTCTGATTCCAGATCACTCCAAGCATCAGTTTCTACTATTACGAGATCAATGTTATCATCAATTGCAGTCTTGCATACATCTAAATATTCTCTCTTAGATGTTACCCATGGTAAATCAAATGGATTTGCCAAGCTACCAATTTTCGAAGGATAAATTGCTTTAAGTTCTTCTAATGCTGCTCCCGTGAAATGTGGAAGAACAATACCTAACTCAGTTAAAGTATCCGTTGCTAGTATTCCAAATCCACCAGACCATAAAATAACTAAAGCTCGCTTATTTTCAGGATATTTTATCGGTTTGTTACTTGTTTTGAAATAATTAAAATACTTATAGAACATGTAAGTATAATCGATTAGTTCATCTAAAGAAGATTTTACCTCAATGGCAGGTGTTTGTTTGAATATAGCCTTCCAAATATTTTTCGAAGTTGCTATTGCACCTGTATGGGTTAATACAGCTGTTTGACCTCTTACTGTTTTTCCTCCTCGCATGTACAAAACAGGTTTTTTCATTTTTTTCATTACGCCTAGTAATCTCTTCCCTTCTTCTTTAGTGAATGGAGAAAAACCCTCTTGATACACACAGATTATATCTGTATCAATATCTTTATTAAAATAACGTAATAGTTCAGAGATTTGAATGTCCACACAGTTTCCAACACTTACTCCTTTAGAAAACTTTAGATCATATCGACGTGATCCAAATTTAACCATTTTCGAATGTAAATCTCCAGATTGAAAAATCAAGCTAATATTTCCTAATTCAATTGGAAATGAAGAATAATATGCAATTTTACCTTTAGGACTATATAATCCCATGCAATTCGGACCAATTGCTCTAGTATCACTGAATCGATTTAGAATCTTTTTTAACTGTTTCTCGATCTCAATTCCAACATCGTCTGCTTCTCCGGTGCCTGCTGTAAAAATATGGAAGAATCTAATTTTTTTTTTTGATAAAATTTCTTCAATAGTTTCTATTAAAATGCTCCGTCTAACAGAGAGAATTACTAAATCAATAGTTTCTGCCGGAACTTCGTCTATCGATTTGATACATTTTACATCTAAAATAGAATCTAAATTTGGTGAAACTAGATATAAATTGTTTAAATCGAAATTCTGTCTAATGAATCCGCTCACGAAAAATGAGATTTTCGGTTTTGCTTCATATATCATGACGTTTTTAGGATTAAACATTAAATCAAAATTATTAAATGAACTTTTAGAATTCAGAGTTAGCATCATCTCCATTGACTAATTTTGTATTACAATTATAGCAAAACATGGGAATAGATTGAAATTCCGTACCACATTGGGGGCACACCATCAATGATTTTCCGTTATCTTGACTGAATTTCTCTTGTTTCTTCATTTCCCAAGGTTTCTTTAAGTATTTTAAAACTATTGATAATCCAACTGAGACAACTACTATAGTAAAACCAAGTAAGAGAGTATTCGTAATTAAAGTAGGAAAATGGATGTCAAAGACATCCTTATCATTGTTAAACAAAAACACATAAAAGAAAAAGTTAAGAAAAAAGAAAGTGCTCAAGTTGGTTGAATATGCTTTTTTAATATCAAAAAAGATGAGGATAGGAAGGAGTGAAATAATAATCCAAATTAAACCTATAAATATCATGCCATCTATATCGTCAAATATAACATAATTCGCAAGATATTGAATAATAATTTGCTGTTCTATAGGTGTAGTGATACTAAAAGTAATTTGATAAGAATGATTGAACCCATAAATCATTAAACTTAATATCAAAAATTGAATTATGATAAGGACAACTTTGTTTTTCAATAAAGTCATAATCTTCATTATCAAATAGTTAAAATATTGCCTTAAAATAAAATTTCTTTAAAAAAAACCATGAGGAATTGTTAATATATGATGTCGAAATAGAAAAATTTTTAATATTTGCTTGCTTCTCTTTCTTACAGTGCAGTATTTGTTCACTTATTCTATATCATATTATCATTTTATTCAAAAAATAGAGGATGTTATTATTATATGAGTTATACTTATTCACGTACTAAATTAATTGACAAGATAAAGTTTGGTCTTTTATCCCCGGATGAAATTCGTAAGATGAGTGCCGCACGAATCATTACCGCAGACACTTATGATGAAGATGGTCTTCCGATTCCAAGTGGATTGATGGATCAAAGATTAGGCACTATTGAGCCTGGACAGCGATGTCAAACATGTGGAAATCTGGTTAGTAATTGTATGGGTCATTTCGGACATATAGAATTGGCCCGGCCAGTTATTCATGTTGGATATTCAAAAAAAGTGCTTAAGGTTTTAAGATCTATATGCCCCGAATGCTCTCGATTAATGCTTACAGAGGAAGAAAAGGAAAAATTCCATCAAGAACAACAACAACATAGAATCATTTTTTTTGAAGGGGATGAGGATGCTTCGAAAATAGTCTTCAAGAGAGCACGAAAAAGTAAAGCGTGTCCTTACTGTGGTGCCAAAAAGAAGAAGATAATAATTGAAAAGCCTACTACTTATTACGAAGAAGAGGAAGCTAAGGGATCTCGAAGATTGACACCTATAGAGATCTTAGAACGTTTGAAAAAAATGACCGACAATGACTTGAGAATACTTGGTATTTCTCCGGAAAATGCTCGTTTAGAATGGGTTATTTTTACAGTTTTACCCATCCCTCCAGTTTGTGCACGACCGAGTATCACTTTAGATAGTGGTATACGATCAGAAGATGATTTGACACATAAGTTAGTTGATGTAATTCGTATCAACCAGAGATTGAGAGAAAATATAGATGCTGGAGCGCCTCATTTAATTGTTGAGGACTTGTGGGAATTATTACAATATCACATAACTACTTATTTTGATAATCAAGTTTCGGGAATTCCCCCCGCTCGTCATAGATCAGGCAGAGCTTTAAGAACATTGACTCAGAGATTAAAGGGAAAAGAAGGGAGATTTAGGAGTAATTTAAGCGGAAAGCGAGTAGATTTTTCAGCAAGAAGCGTAATATCGCCTAACCCCTATATTAGTATTAATGAAGTGGGTGTGCCTATTGAAATAGCTAAAATTTTAACAATTCCTACTAATGTTAATGATTGGAACATTGAGGAAATGAAACAAATGGTCATAAACGGACCATTTAGACATCCAGGTTCTAATTATATAATCAGAAATGACAGAAGAAGAATTGATCTTAGATACGTGAAGAATCGAAAAATTATAGCTGATACGTTAGCTCCTGGATTTACTGTGGAGCGCCATCTAAGTGAAGGAGATTTAGTACTCTTTAATCGACAACCTTCTCTTCATAGAATGTCTATAATGGCTCATGAAGTAAGAATCATGGATGGAAGAACATTTAGGCTTAATCTTACAGTATGCCCCCCATATAATGCTGACTTTGATGGTGATGAGATGAACCTTCATGTTCCACAAAGTGAGGAAGCTCGAACTGAAGCAGAATTATTACTTAAAGTACAAGAACATATTTTATCTCCTCGATTCGGTGGACCAATTTTAGGAGGGATTCAAGATTTTATTTCATCTGTTTTTCAATTTACTAGTTTAAACTCTCTTTATAAAAAAAAAGATGCTTTAAACTTGCTTTACATGGGAGGTATATTTGACACAAATCCCGATTTCAAATTAGAAAACCTTATACCCGTTAAAACTGATCCTGAGAACTTATATTCTGGTAAACAAATTTTTAGCTCACTCTTTCCAGATGACTTAAATATAAAAGTCAAATCAAAATTCTGTAAAAAATGTGATGTCTGCGAGCAAGAAAATTGTAAATTTGACGCTTATGTTGTTATAAGAAATGGTGAATTAGTAACAGGGACAATAGATGAAAATTCTTTTGGTCCAATGCAATCTAATAGCATTCTACAAAGAATAATAAAAGATCATGGAAATGCTCGAGGAAGACAATTCTTAGATAATGCAACTAAAATGTTATTATATGTAATCAGACAAAATGGAATGACCATTGGTTTAGATGAGGTTTATGTTCATGGTCATGCTTATGAGGCAATACAAAAGGTATTAGAAGACGCGAATAATGAATCTAGTAAGTTAATAAAAGCATTTTATGAGGAGGATACAACGGTTTTAAAACGTGCTCCTGGTCGATCTTTAAAAGAAACATTAGAATTGAGAATTCGACAATTATTAGCAGAAGCGCGTAAGGCAGCTGAAGAAATTGCGGCTGATTTTATTGGTGATGAAGCTCATTCCGTAATCATGACCAAGTCTGGAGCAAGAGGTAATATCTTAAACCTAGGACAGATGTCTGCGGTTGTTGGGCAACAAGCAATTAGAGGGGAAAGAATTAATAGGGGATACAGTCAAAGGACTCTACCACATTTCAAAATAAACGACCTCACACCAAAATCTAGAGGTTTTGTAGAATCTTCTTATAGAAAGGGTCTTAATCCTGAGGAATTCTTCTTTCATGCAATGGGTGGTCGAGAAGGTCTAGTTGATACCGCAGTAAGAACAAGCACCTCTGGATACATGCAAAGAAGGCTTGTAAACGCGTTACAAGACATGGTTGTAGAGAATGATAACACAGTAAGAAACTCTGATAAACATATTATTCAATTTTTCTATGGTGATGATGGAATTGATCCCATGCATACAGATCATAGCGAATCTGTTAATCTAGGTGTATTATTACTTAAAGCTAAAGCGCTCGATATTAATGAAATCCGAGATGAATTAAAAATGAGCGCTCAACCTAAAAAACAAAGCCCTAAGAAAGCTGTTGATAAACCTAAGAAAACTGCTGATAAACCTGAGAAAATAGAAAAGAAAGTAGATACACAGGATTCAGCTCCTGATGAGGATACAATGAGAAAATCTTATGGAGAAGAAACGGGAAAAAATGCTGAATGGAGAGGGAAATTAACTAAAGGGTATTTAGATTGGAAAAAAGAGAAATATAATTTATAGGTGATTTCATGGTAAAAATAACAAAAAAATATTTAGAGGAAAAATTAACCGAGTTATATGAAGATGATATTCCGCAAGATCTAATAGACAAAATAAGAAATAAACTTAAAGATGAGGAATTAGAGGAAGAACAATTGGAATACTTACTAAATAAGATTTATATCAATTATAATAATGCACGTGTAGAAACTTCTGAACCCGTTGGCACTGTTGCTGCACAATCAATTGGAGAACCAGGTACCCAAATGACACTCCGAACCTTTCATTATGCAGGAGTAGAGGAATTTTCAGTAACTCAAGGACTTCCCCGACTTATTGAAATTGTTGATGCACGCCGTTTTCCATCAACTCCCATGATGGAAATATACTTAGAAAAACCTTACAATGAGAGTGAGGATAAAGCGATTGAGGTTCATCATCGCATTGAACAAATCCGGATCGAACAAATTGCTTCGGATGTAGATCTTGACTTTATTGACTGGAAAATAGTAATCCATCTCATACCTGATATCTGCGATAAAAAAAACATAGATATTGATAAAATTCCGGAGATTTTGAAGCGTTATAAGAAAAAAGGGACAATCGTGCGGGAAGGAAATTCGATAATTATTGATCCGGGAATAGAAGACTTGCAGAGCCTTCAAAAACTAAGAGAAAAGATTCTTAAGAAAGTTGTTAAAGGAATTAGAGGGATAAAAAGGGGTCTACTTACACCTACAGATGATAATAACGAATGGGTCATTAAAACTGAAGGCACGAATTTAGCAAGTGTAATTCAAATTGAAGGCGTAGATGCTTCAAGAACAGTTTCGAATCATATCCATGAAATTGAAAAATTATTTGGTATAGAAGCTGCTCGAGGATTAATCATTAAAGAAGCTAGGAAAGTACTTGAACAACAAGGATTAGATGTAGATCTTAGGCATTTACTTATTTTATCAGATTTAATGACCGTAGGTGGCGAGATTCAATCGATTGGAAGACACGGTATCTCTGGGTCAAAATCGAGCGTGTTTGCAAGGGCAGCTTTCGAAGTCACTGTAAACCAATTACTTGATGCAGGACTTTATGGAGAAGAAGAACGCTTACTTGGAATACCTGAAAATGTAATAGTAGGACAAGTATGTCCAATCGGAAGTGGGCGTATTAAAGTGATGTTTGACCTAGATCGTAATCTGAAAATATTAGAACAAAATAAGTCTAGCAATATTACAGATATTACTGAAGATATTACAGAAGAAAATCTAAATTCTCAAATCTAAATTCTCAAATCTAAACATGAAAGATTGTGTGAATTAGCATTAAAAATTTAAATCATCATATATTTCTTTTATTACTTAATTATTGTTTGAAATAGTTTTTAAGACGATGGCAAAGAAAAGCAAAAATATAAGCGACTCAATCGACCTTTCGCGCAAGAAGAAAAAGGAACTTGATGTTGAGACAAATATCAAAGTTGCATATAAAACGGGAAAAATCCTTTTTGGTAGAAGTCAAGTCTTACGTCAATTAAGACAAAAACCATTTAAAATGGTATTAATCGCACAAAATTGTCCTATCGAATTTGAACATCAATTAAAATACTACAACAATATCATGGGAAATAGTATTTTTATTTACAAATATAAAGGATCCTCTTGGGAACTTGGATTAGCTATGGGAAAACCATACATGATCTCGGTAATAGGGATTAATGAATTCGGTGATAGTGCTTTAGAATCTTTAAAAACTAAGTAATAATTATACTTAAGAGTACAGGCTAAAAATGCTAAGGAAAAAGATCAAATTCGATAGAAAATCCATGGAACTCATCTCTTTATTTAACAACCTTTCAGGAGCCATCATAAAAGATTGCTTAACGTTTGAATCTCCAGAAAATTACTCTGAGATTATTATTTTCCTAGTTAAAAAAGAAGATGTTGGAAAAGCTATTGGTAAGGCAGGAGAACATGTCAAAGATTTAATGAACAAACTTCAAAAGAAAATAGATGTAATTCCATATTCAGATAATATTGAACAATTCATTCAATTTATTCTAAATACATCCAAAAATTCCATAACAGTTCAGCAGATTGAAATTAAAGAAAATAAAAATGAGAAAAAAACGGTTATAATTTCAGTGAACCCCCAGGATAGGGGAAAAGCCATTGGAAAAGAAGGTTCAATGATACGAAAAATAAAACTATTAGTTACTCGACATTTTAAAGTTGATAACGTCATTATTAATACAAAAAATTAATATAGTAATTTTCTAATTTCATAAATTTTAAGTTTAAGGAAATAATACACTTATTATCTAGTACCATCTAGTTAACTTACTCGATATAGGAAAAGAAAATGTCAAAACCGAAAGGACTTTATGCGGCCCGAAAATTGAGGACAAATAGAAAGAAATTCCGCTGGTCAAAAACAAGTTATAAACGAGCAAAATTAAAACTGAAAAAGAAAGTAGACCCTCTAGAAGGGGCCTGTCAGGCTCTCGGGATCGTTCTACAGAAGGTAGGTAGGGAAAGCAAGCAACCTAACTCTGCGATTCGTAAATGCGTGCGCGTACAACTCAAAAAAAATGGGAAATCCATTACAGCGTTTCTTCCGGGAGATGGGAGCCTTAACTTCATTGAAGAACACGATCGGGTAATTGTTGAAGGAATTGGTGGTGCCAAGGGTCGTTCAATTGGAGATCTTCCTGGTGTTAGGTGGAGGGTTGTAATGGTAAACGGCGTATCCTTAGAAGCATTACTTTCTGGAAAGAAAGAAAAACCACTGCGTTAAAGAGGAAAACATCATGAGTAAAGCTAATACAGACATAAAATTATTTAATAAGTGGTCTTTTAAGGAAATTGAAATTCCTGACTGGACGCTTGAGAAATATATCAATTTGAAACCAATAATCATTCCTCAAAGTTGTGGAAGACACGAGCACCGAAGATTTTGGAAAACAACACGAGTATCAATCATTGAGCGTGTTATAAACAGACTATTATCCCCTGGTTTTATAGCGTCTAAAGTAAAAGGTCGTAAAAGCTCTTATAATTCGGGCAAAAAGAATAAGTTAATTAAAGTGCTGAAGAACGCTTTCATATTGATTGAGTTGAATACTGGTAAAAATCCTATCCAAGTAATTATCAATGCAATATGTAACTCCGCTCCTAGAGAAGAAGTTACGAGAATCGCTATGGGAGGGATATCTTATTCCTCAGCAGTAGACATTGCTCCTCAACGTCGAGTTGATCTGGCTATCAAATACATTGTTCAAGCCATTAGCGCAAGATCACATTCAAATGAAAGAGATTTTGCATTAAACGTGGCACAAGAATTAATGCTTGCAGCTGATAACAGTCAAGAATCGCGCGCTGTGAAAAGAAAGGAAGAAATTGAACGTATTGCTGTCTCTTCTCGTTAAGATTTACATTTTTCATTTCTAATTTTTGTACATGCTATTTTTTTGTGATAGTGGATTATATATCACCCATATATTATGAAAAATTAGTGCTAAATCAACTTCTTCCTAAATTTTAAATACACTCAAGTGCAATAATTAGATAACTAGGATTTGAGATACAGAATAATAGGATAAATAAAGTGGATTCCGACAAAAATAGTGATCTATTAGAACGGCAATTAAAAATATTAGGCCAAAAGATTAGAATAGATATTTTAAAGAATCTGGACAAAAATGCGAAACCAGTGAGTTATTCCTTGCTTCAAAAGCAAGTCTTAGGATCAAATCCCAATTCAGTAAATTTTTCTTTTCATCTTAAAGTATTAAGGACAAACGATTTAGTTGAAACTTCTGATGACGGTTACTTACTTTCATCGTTAGGTAAGAAAATATTAGGAAATATAATTTCAATGGAACAGATCCTTAACGATCAAGATAAATCTATAATGATCCGTACTTCGAGATATTCTACAGAACCATTTAATCTTGAAAATATAGAAAAATATTTAGTAAGAGAGGGAGAAATGGAATTATTTCGAGCTAAGCAAATTGCAAATGAAGTAAGCGAAAGGCTTTCTCGAACTGAGGTAGAATATTTGACTACTCCATTAATGCGTGAATACATAAATGGTATCTTATTAGAAAACGGATTAGAGCACGTAAGACATCGGTTAACACGTTTAGGAACTCCTCCTTTTGAAGCTAAAAAATTATTTAATGATAGAAATCTTAATCCAGAAATGTTTTTACATGAACTTGGATCTGATGTTTCAGAGCAATTTTTACTTCTTAACTTACTGCCTAAGGATCTTGCTGATCTATATCTTTCTGGGGAAATTATTCTTCTAAACTTAAATTATTGGAGTTTACGGCCACTCGGTGCTTACATAAATACAAAAACGCTTTTGGATGGAAATTCTAAAGAAAATCTTGCCAATATTCATGATTCGAATGACCCTGGAAAGGTATTCCACTTGATTCAATCATTTGTGACTAAATTATCAAATATTCATCCATACATATCTGAAGATATACTACTAGGTGATTTCGATTCTACTCTCTTATCTTCCCTGAAAGACCATGAGAATTCAATATTTAGATTTTTAGCGTCAGAACTGCTTAAATTGAGTTACAAAAATAGCTCTTATATCACTAATGGACCAGCGTTATCTTTAGATTTTTCATTTAATAAGAAAGAGTGTATAAATGAAGCTCAAACATTTTTGGATTGCTTGAATATGGAATGTCAATCCAATTTGATGCAAATTTCTCCTCTTATTTTGTTTGAATATTCAGGGTTAGATTTACTGGACTTTAACAATAACCTTATCAAAAATCTTAACTATAATACTCTTTATTATAGCAAGGAAGTAACTGGATTATTAAACTCAACTGCGATAGGCATAAAAAAACCAACCTCTCTCAAAGAATCATCACCTAATAATGTAATCCTGGATAAAATTTTGATAAACTTGCATAAACTCGCAGTTAATTCAAATGGAGATGATGATCATTTTGAAGAAAGCCTTTGTGAGAAAATTTCTAATATATTCGCGTTTTTTGACATCAAGAAAGATTTACTTAGTAAAAAATTGAATTCTCAAAAACGTTGGATAAGTACATGTGAGACAATTTTTAATAATACACCAGAAAATCTTATAGAAAATTCAATTAAATCCATTAGCTTTATAGGATTAAACGAAGCAATAGAATGTCACTGTGGAATTGAATTGGATCGAATCGAAATTAGTGAAAAATTTGCCCTGAAAATATTAGGAATAATAAAACAACTGATCATCGAAAAAAATAAAGATTTGGGAGAGAATTATGTCTTAACTCAACCTCATCATTTGATTGATTTTTCCAATAATAATCCTTTTGATCCTTCCATGAAGGCGAAATGCTATTCTAGTTCTATTATTAGACAAGAAACAACCCTACCTATCGATAAACAACTTGATCTATTTAAAAAATTCCAATCGATACTTGACGGGGGGAATATATTTTATCTCCCAGACAGCCAAGATGATCAGAGTCTTTTTAACTTATTGAAATTATTAAAAACATCAAAAATAAATGCAACATTCCCAAAATAAATTAAAAAATTAATCAGATAATAATTCTGCTAATATTGCTTTTCTCATTGGAATACCATAGTAAGTTTGTTTAAAGTAAATAGCTTTAGGTGAACTATCAACTTCAGGAGAGATCTCTGTAATTCTTGGTAAAGGATGCATGAGTTTGAAATTATCTTTTGTATTGTTAAGATCATCTTTTCTAAATACATAAAAACTCTTCACTTTATCATATTCCTCAACATCTGGAATCCTTTCCTTTTGGATACGTGTCATGTATAAAACATCAAGCACATCCAAAATCTTACGATATTGAGTGATTTCTTTATACTTTACTTGTCTTTTTTGTAGGAAGTCCTTATCCCGATTTCTCAGCATTAGTTCATTTGGACTTATTAAATATATATTCGCATCGTAATTCGACAGAAGAATTGTTAAAGAATGAACAGTTCTTCCATACTTGAGATCCCCCATAATTCCGATATTCATCCCGTCCAACTTTTGCCCTTCTTGAGTTATAGTTAATAAATCTAATAATGCTTGAGTAGGGTGTTCTCCACTACCAGATCCTGCATTGATGATAGGTATCCTAGAAAACTTTGCAGCTAATTTTGCTGCCCCCTCCAAATTATGACGAATTACAATCCCATCGCTATAATTTTCTACAGTTCTAATCGTATCTGCGAGACTTTCTCCCTTTGTGGTAGAAGAAACATCTCCCTTATGAAAACCAATTACGCTTCCTCCTAATCTATGCATTGATGACTCAAAACTAAGCCTAGTTCGAGTAGAAGGTTCAAAAAATAATGTAGCTAAGATCTTATTGCTTAAAAGCTGTGAGTTTATATCATTGCGAATCATTTCCTGTGCTCTATTTAGGATATAATCAATATCATCCCTAGTGAAATCTTTAGCTGTTATAATTCCCTCTTTAAATTTTTCTTTAAACATCGTAATCTCAATTAAAATTTTTATTAAAATTATGAATCTATGATTTTAAATATTATCTATTAATTGTAATTAATAAATCATAATTTAAGAGCTTAGGCTAAGGAAATAATAAAATTTATAATTATTGCTTAATTAGATTACAATATATTACTATTATCAATTGTTATCAAAAACTCGAGAGGATTAATATTCGCTATCCAAGAACAATAAACCGTTATTGTCCTAAGTGCAGAGCACATAAACAGCATAACGTAACGCTATATAAGAAAGGTAAAGAACGCATGCTAAATCAGGGAAGAAGGAGAGTTGAGCGGAAAAAAAGGGGCTACGGGTCTTTTCCCAAGGAGATTTTTCATAAAAATGCCAAGTTAAATAAACGATCCTTACCCATATTAGAATGCCCTGACTGCGGTAAGAAACAGTATTCTAAATCTTATCGAGTAAAGAAGTTTGAATTACAAGAAGTTTAGAGTTGTCATTTAATCATGCCCAAGAAGAAAAGAGAAAAAGATTTAATACCTCAACCAAATAGTAGATTTCTAAGAGTTAAATGTTTGAATTGTGGAAATCAACAGATTATTTTTGGATGCTCTGCTACTGATGTTGAATGCCTTGTATGTGGGAAAGTTCTTTTACAATCCACTGGAGGAAAAGCACGAATTTTAACTAAGATTTTAGAAGTTCTTTCTTAACCTTTTTTTAATTAAATTAACATATCAATATATTTCTAAGATAATGTTTAATTTGATTCAATTTAGATCTAATCATTAATTAAACCAATATTTCGTGAAAGAATCCTTTCACGAAGAATCATGTATTTAAGAGTGATATCTAAAAAAAGAATTAATTTTTTAATACTCACGCCAAGTGCGTTTACACTTTCTACATTTAAAAAATGAGGTACTAGGTTCATCCGCACTTCTAGTTTGTTCTTGCCAAGCCTCTGCTTCATTATGGTTGCATTTAGGACAATATTTGGAAACTATAGGGTGTACAAATATTTTATCTTCTTCTTTTATTACGATTAGATTCTGACTTATCGCGTTTTTCTTATCTTCAATTTTTTTTTTCAAATCATCTTCATTTGAAGTATTATTTTCTTCATATCCGCAACGACAAGCTAGCACATATTTTCCATTAAATCTTTTTTTACGTAAAAGACTAGAACATTCAGGGCAAAAATTGACCATTTTAAAGAGCTTTATTTAGTTAAGAAGATTAAAAAAACAAAAGTTAGATCTCTAAAAAAGTTTTCCATCAAAAAGGTTCAAATGGTTATATAATAGAAGTACAAAACTTTCTAATCAAAAATCATTTGGTTAATTCTTTTTTCACATCATATAATTTCTGAAAATGATCAAAATTAAGGTTAGACATATCTTGGAAAAAAATTGCCTCTAATTTTTTTTCACCTTCCATTGTTGGTTTAACTTTGGCAAAGACGTTAATAAGGTCATCTGTTTTGAATGGAAATTTGAGCTTTTTGATGTCAATTGTTATCTCTCCAGTTCTATCATCAAGTAAAATTTTTTCTTCTTCAATATTTCCTTTTACAAATCCTGTAATTTGTACTTGTGAACCAATCTCCATCTTTTTAAGATCTTTTATCATTACACGCTTTGCTGATATCTTTTGATTATCTCTATTTTCTTCCATTTTTTATACCTTCTCGAATTGTATATACAATTTTATAATTTTTAGATGACTATAAATAATTATTCCAGAAATAAATACTAATTATTATTAAAGGTCTAATACCGAATTTTATAAATATTGTCATTAAAACATATTTAATAAGTAGAAAAAAGTAAAGGAACGTATAAATAATGTCATTTTCGCTAAAATTAGATAAAAGTCGGGTCTTAAGAGTTATTATTGAGACTCTCGCAAGTATTGTCACTGAAGCCAAGTTCAAGGTCACACCTAAGGGATTAACTATACTTGCGTTTGATGATAGTCGTATTTGTTTGCTACAACTTAAGATCAAAGATGAAGATTTCGATTCATACTCTTGCGATAAGAAAATAGATATTGATCTAAATATTGATGATTTAGATAAAATTCTCAAGAGAAGTACTTTAAATGATTCGCTTGAAATAGCATTCAAGGAAGAAGATAATAAAATTAAAATTAAATTGCAACGCGAAACTGAAGGAGATAAAAAATTAACGCGTACCTTTAGCTTAGCACTCTCAGAAAATGAAATCGAAAATCTTCAATTAGATAGGTTGTATGAAATAGATTATAATTCAAATTGGGAAATCGAACCTTCAATTTTAGTAGAAGCTATAAAAGATGCGGAGATCTACTCTGAAGTACTTAGTTTAAAAGCTACTGAAGGAGAAGGTCTATTATTCACTTCACTAGGAACGATTGGTGAAATGGAATATTATCTCGACCTTGAAGATTTACGTTCTAGTGAAATTAATGAAACCTGCATGGGTTCCTACAGTCTCGATTTCTTAAAAGCTATTCTAAAAATATCACCAATCACCTTGAAATTAGAAATGGGATTAAAATCAGATTTTCCACTAAAAATCCTTTTTAAATTGGAAAACGATTGTGAATTATCCCTTTTTCTGGCACCAAGAGTAGAACATGAAGAGGATGACGATGACGATGATATGGATGATTTTTAAACCAAAATCATTTATTTACAAATTCGATTTAGTCTAAATTTATTTAACTGCTTTATTTTTTAACACCATAATGAAGTAATAATGAAGGAACAATTCAAAAGGAGTCGATGTTGATTTGAGCATCTCATATGAGTTAGTAAAACATTATCCTTGGTTACCTTCTAAGAAAATTCATTATTCTGGGATAGCATCAAAAGATCCGGTAGATTTTATCAAGGAAAAAATAGCAGAATATCCAGACGGGGAATTAGTAGATCGTATTTTTAATATATTTAAAACAGCTTTTGAAAATATCGAAGAAATAAAAACTTATAAAGCAGATGAGTTAAACGTTTATCTTTATACCATTTTGAAAATTCTGCTTTACATAAATAATAGTATACCAATTGCCAATAGAGTTGCTAACCTATATTCAAAACACACTTATAATAAATTGATTAGAGAGGATAATGATTTCAATTTATATTCTATCTGTAAAGATTTGGAATTAGAAATCGAATATCATGATAAAGCAGTTCCGTTTGGATTAATTGTTGAGAAGGATCGAAGACAAGTTCTTCAAACACGATTCAGCATTCATTACATTGATTATCTCAGACTTGCTTCTAATTTAAGAGATGATTATCGAAAACTTGTTCATAATGCTTTAATTAAAGGATTTGTTTTAATTGAAAAAAAAGATTTAACCCGCCTTTTACAGGAGGTTGTAAGAAAAAAGCTAATAATTGAACAAACGAAGGATCTTTCTAGTTTAGATGATTTTAAGAATAAAATTCTTGAAATTAAAGAAATGAGAGAGCTCAACGAGAGAATTCTTGGCGAATGGGAATTGAAAAAAGAAGAATTTGAATATTCATTTGAGATTAAGTATAAAAAAGGAGAAAAAGTAGAAGAGAGTTTTCCTCCTTGTGTAGAAGATATTCTCATGAAAGTTGATGAAGGTCAAAACATAACTCATATTGAAAGATTATTCCTTGTCTTCTTTTTACATTCTTTAGAAATTCCGATTGATGAAATTGTTAACTTGTTTGCGAAATTGCCAGATTTTGATAGAAAGAAAACAGAATATCAGGTGGAATTTGCGAAAAAGAAGGGATACTCACCCCACTCTTGTTCTACTTTAAAATCATATAGTCTCTGCATGGCAATGAAATATAAAGATAAATTATGTTTAGAAGGTTATCATTCTAAAAAACTCGATTCTCAGAGAAAGATACAACACCCCTTATTTTACGTGCAATTTAAACAATACCGTAAACATAAACCTAAAGAGGAGGTTAAAACTAAAACTAAAAATGAATAATGAAATTTTTCTTAAGAATTTGTTCCAAGCATATTATCAAGAATCCAATAAAGATATTCCATCTGTAAGCATGCTAGATCGAAGAGAATTTGGATTTCTTCTATGGGACAACCAATTCATGCAAAGACATTTAGGTTTTGCTCAACTTGATGATTTAAGGCAATTTCTTATTAAAAAAAGTCCAAAACATGCTTATTCAAGCGGTTCCCTTTATAGTCGACCTGATGATAATGACATGGAAAATAAAGGCTATCAAGGTTGTGATTTTGTAATAGACATTGATGTTGATCATTTTTATACTGAATGTAAAAACGATCACGATCTCTGGTACTGTAAGGAATGTGGAACGAATGGTAAAGGGATAATTGAAAAATGCCCTAAATGCGAAAAGCTAAAAATAACAAGGATTGCTTGGATATGTGATAAATGTTTAGATATTGCGAAAAAAGAAATCATTAAATTAATAGATAATTTTCTAATTCCTGATTTTGCACTAAATGTTGAACAAATGAATATAGCATTCTCGGGTCATCGGGGATATCATTTAAAGATAGTTGATCCAAGAATTAGAACTTTAACGAGTGATCAGAGAAGAGAAATAGTTGATTATCTAACGGGGCATAATATATCATTTGAAATTTTGGGTTTACATGAGAAGACAAGTATTTTTGGCCTCTTAAAAGATAACAAAGGATGGTCAAACAAAATAATGGCTAAACTTGAGGAGATTTTACGCATGGATCCTCTTGAAATAGAACATTTCTTACGTGATCCGCATTGGGGCAATTTAACAGCACTCCGAGTTAATAGTCTGCTAAATTATCGAGAAGATTTTTTAGAGATTATTAATGGCAAAAAACGGAGTATATGGTCAATAGAAGGTTTTGGCTTACCTACGTGGAAAAAATTACTTAAAGCTGTTGTAAAGAAAGTTGGTGCAGAGATCGATGAACCGGTTTCAATAGATATCCATAGACTTATTAGATATCCCGGGACATTACATGGAAAGACAGGGTTCAAAGTTCAAGAACTTGAATATAATCAACTTGATGAATTCAACCCGTTAGATGAAAGTAATGAATTAATTGACCCAATTGTATTTAAAAGTAAGAAACAAATTACTCAAAAATTGGAAATAACTGATGTTAAAGTTCCTGCAACAAAAATTAAAGGAATAACATATGGCGAATATGATTGTGGCGAAATAATTGAAGTTCCCCATCACGTGGCCGTATTCCTATTGTGTAAAGGTGTTGCAAAAATTGTTTAGGTTAAAAATTAATTAGATGTCAACTTGTTTTATATATTAGAGTAGATAAGATTTAAATGAATTTTAAAAAGGAATATGAGGACCTTTATAATCAATGGATAACTGAATTAGAACAAGTTAATGTCATTGATTTTTCTGAGGAAAATTATATTAGATTTCAAGAGAGCAAGTCTCAAATTAATAATTTTAATCTCATTGACAATGATCCTATAAAAATCCGACTTATAAAAGAATATAGCGATAATTTTAATTACCTCTTTGATGATTTCCTGCAGATTAGGAAGCTAAAAATAATTAATTCAGCCATGGCTTTGGAAGAAATTAATCTAAATCATCTGATCGAACATGAAAAATTTTTTTATCAAAATCTTGTAGGTTCATTCAAGGGTTATAATAAAATCAAGATCGTATCTCTCTTGGAAAAACCACAAGAGAAATTAATCTTTGACGTAATCGCCAAACCAATATTAGAAAAAGACACTTTAGATGTACCTGAAAAAACCGAACCAATAAAATCAACACATCTACAAGAAGAAACTGACTATCAATACACTCTCGTTTGGATGTTGAAGAAAACACCTCCCTTAGTTGGTGTTGATTTAAAAATTTACGGTCCTTTCGAGAAGGAAGACGTCATTAATTTACCTAAAAAAAATGCAATCATCTTAATAAATGAAAAATTCGCTGAAAAAATAGAGCTATCTTAATTTTGCTCAAATCTCTTTTTAAAATCTTCCTTGAAATAATCACGCCGATATTTTCCATACTTATCAATAGGCGAGTATTTTGGCGGTCTTGGATTTAAAAGTTGACCTCCACAATTTGAGCATTTTGAATTATTTTCTGAATTATTAAGTCCATACTGATTACATTCCTTACATTTCAAGAGATATTTAACCATGATAATCGATTCTTCTGAATTAGATTGTTTTAGTTTCTAATGAATTCAAATAAACCCTCATGTTCTACAGACTTTGCTTCTAATACGTCCATTACATCCGAAATAATGCCTTCTGCGTCAAGATAATCCTTAGATATCACGTCCATTCGATAATATGGTGCTCCAAGGTAAGTAATATCGAGTCTTCTCGTATCTCGAGGATTTTCTACAATACTCACGACATTTTTCAGAGTATCTTTAATTCGATCAATTCCATCGCCTTGTCTGTTGACCAGTTTGATTTTTCCAGATATTCTTACAGTTGTAATTTCCACATTTTCATCTACAATTTTTAAGAATATTTCTTTGATATCCTTAGAAATATCTGTTAGTTCATCAATGATTTCTTCGCCATGTTCTTTCAGGTTTTCAATAGTTTCTTGATAAAATTTATAATTATCTAATAAGGGCCATCCAATTTGGTCCCATGATTCATCTAATGTCATGCTTACTCCTTCAGTTTCTGTCAAAAATTGCAGTAGGTTGTCAAATTTTACCGCATATTTCCTTTCTTTTGCGACTTTCTTTTTCTGAGCGGAATTCACCCTTCTAAGTGAAAGATCAATGTGTCCTTTTGAAGGATCCACCTTTAAAACTCGACAAACAATAACTTGACCAATCCTAACAAAATTTCTAATGTTCTTTATCCAACGACTAGAAATTTCACTGATATGAATCATCCCTTGAGCAAATTCCTCCGAAGGTAAACCTTTATAGTCCGCTAAATCCACATAAATATATTGTTGCTCAACATTAACTGCTCGACCAATGATAAAGTCTCCTTCTTTTGGAAAAGGTGTTTTATTTCTAACCATGGGGAATCAACGATAGTATGAGTTTATTATTTTATTTTATTATTGTAAATCATGTAATTTAATTTTTATAAGCAGATATCGTTTTTTATTTTTGGCTTTCATGCCTTAAAATTTATTATTTTATATCAATTTTACATCACATAACGCGTAAAAATACAACATATTCCAAGAAAAAATGCCAAATTGGGTCATACATAGCAAATGGACGGATAAAGCAAAAATAGATCGCTTAATCGCAAATTATGTCAATCAAAATATAGATTATGGAACAGAATGGGCATTTTCTAAAGAAGCTCGAAATAATGGTGACGAGGAAGAGAGCAACGCTTCACGGCAGTTAAAGTTTTTTTATAAAAAAGATATAGAAAAACAATATAGCAATGAGAAATTGTATGTTAAGGCTTTTTACATGCATCACCTATTAGATTTTCTAAAAGAAACAAGATTAAATACACGCGATTTAGATATCGTATTCGCGAAATTTCTCAATAAAAAAGTACAATCAGAAATTATTGATGAAAATGGAGACTATATCAATTTCATGAACGAAATAAATGAAATTTTCGCATTATTAAAAGAAAATCAAGATAAACTAATTGAAGATCTACTTTAAATTATAAACTTCTAAATTTGAAACATAAATCATTATTCAATAATAAATATTCATTTAGAGAAATTAATAATATCATTATAATGATAGTAGTTTACCTAATATCTTGGACTAAATTATAGTAAAAAATAAATAATTGATATCATTAAGATGATTATTCAAACTATATTGCAGAATTACTTTAAATTATTCTATTCTAAAATATAGTTTTGATATTAAAATAAAGGAAATTGATTGAAATGTCAGGAAAAGAAAAGCCGCACTTGAACCTTGTGATAATCGGGCATATAGATCATGGAAAGAGCACTATGATGGGCGCTATGCTCATCAAAACGGGAGCTATTTCAGACAGAGAAGCCCGTGAGCTCGAAAAGCTAGCAAAGGAGTACGACAGAGAATCCTGGTCATATGCGTACGTGTTTGATCGCCTTAAAGAAGAACGTCAAAGAGGTATTACAATTGACTTAGCATTCCGAAAGTTCGAAACCAAATCAAAGTACTTTACCATCATTGATGCTCCAGGGCATGCTGACTTCGTAAAGAACATGATCACTGGTGCCTCTCAAGCTGATGCCGCCATTCTTGTAGTTTCGGGAAAGAAAGGAGAAATGGAAGTAGGAATTGCGGCCAATGGTCAAACCAGAGAACATGCATACTTAGCTCAGACTTTGGGCGTAAAACAACTGGTTGTTGCCATAAATAAGGCAGATGTATATGAGTATAAAGAAGAACGATATAAAGAATGCGTGGATGCAGTCTCTGAATTGCTACGAAACATCGGTTTTCCCGTAAAAAAAATCCACTTCGTTCCAGTAAGCGGACTTAAGGCTGAAAACCTTATTGATGCTTCACCTAACTTACCTTGGTATACAGGACCTACTCTTATTGATGCTATTGATGCTTTTGTGATTCCAGATAAGCCTACAGGTAAACCATTGCGCGTTCCTATTCAAGATGCATATCGAATCAAAGGTACTGGGGTAGTACCCGTTGGAAAGGTAGAATCTGGAGTGTTGAAGAAGAATGATAAGATCATCATTCAACCAACCGGATTCCAAGGTGAAATCCGAAGCATAGAGATGCATCACGAGGAAATTAACGAAGCAATACCAGGAGACAATATTGGATTCAGCATTAGAGGGATTGAACTAAAAGATGTTAGCAGAGGAGATTGCATGGGTCATCCTAAGGATCCACCCACCGTCGTCAACCCTAATGGTCATTGGATTGGACAAGTTATTGTAATTTGGCATCCAACAGCCCTTGCTCAAGGTTATACTCCCGTTATCCATACTCATACCGCTCAAGTCGCAGCAAAGTTCGTAGAACTAATTAAGAAGCTTGATCAAAAAACTGGTGCTGTCATTGAAGATTCGCCCAAATTTATAAAAAGAAACGAAGCTGCAATCGTAAAACTACAACCCATTAAGAAACTTTGTATTGAAAAATATGAAGATTTTCCAGAGATGGGACGATTTGCTGTGCGAGATATGGG
>JAGXNU010000129.1 GCA_019894815.1 Promethearchaeota archaeon | reverse complement strand
ATAATAAATTGTTTTATTGATGAGAATTAATTTCTTCTCTCAATATTTACCAAAGAAATATTCCATTGCTAGATTTTCAGCTTTACGTAAATTGTTGTTTACGGCAGTTATTGATATCTTGAATTTTTCGGCGATTTCAGCAGCCGCTATTTTCTTTGGAGAACTAAAAAACCCATTTTTGGCTGCAAATGAGGCAATTTCACGTTGTCGTTTAGTAAATTGAGGAAATGGAATGGTGGACCTCCAAATTGGTTCACTCAATTCATTATATTTATCTACATCTGTCATTCCAACGATTTTAACTTCATCCGTGAAGTTTGAAATAATCTCTTGCAATTTATGTACATAATCCGTTTGGGAAATAATATTTAACAATATAAAGTCATGAGATGCATATATTGGGAATAAAAAAGCCCACGGTCCTGATTCAATTACCGGGAAGAAGCCTGCTTCCTTCTTTTGGCTCATTATAATTATTGTTTCATCTCCCCGTGTATCTAATATTTGGAAAGCTTGTGGTTGGAATTTTTCTTTAATATATTTAATCACATTTTCAACTTTATTTGGTTTAAAATGAATTCTTTGGAGAGAAAAGAAATGCTGTTGTTCATATTGAAACGCGTTTAAAATTTCAATGGACTCAACTTCGTTGAATAGCTGGACGAAACCAACATGTTGTAAAAAACTACCTGGTAATTGTAATCGGATAATTTTCATTGTTAATTACACGCTTGTTTGTGATTGCTCTAATTTTATAGTACGTTAAGAATTATTAAAAGTTGCGATCACAACCCTATAACTCATAAGTTGAAATTTACTTCTTATTATTAGGATAATAATCTTTCTTCATCGAGAGGTTTTTTCCCGATTTTTTTTGAGTCTAATAATAAACAAAAGAGAGATATAAATGAGAATATTATTGACAGGAGCCTTTGGAAACGTTGGTCTGAGCGTATTAAACGAGTTATTAAATCGCGATCATGATGTAAGAATACTTGAGATAAAAAATCGCAAGAATTTAAGAATTTTCCGCAAGATCCAGAAAGATGTGGAAATTATATGGGGCGATATTACGAATAAACTTGATGTTGAAAAGGCTGTCAAGAGTCGAGATGTAATAATTCATCTTGCTGCGATTATCCCTCCTTTAGCAGATTATCAACCAGAGTTAGCTGAACATGTTAATGTTGGAGGTACTCTGAATATTCTTGAAAGCATGAAAAACCAAGTAAATCCTCCTAAAATAATTTTCACGTCATCAGTAGCGGTTTATGGGGATAGAGTTAATAATCCCATGATAAAAGTTACTGATCCTCTCATTCCAAGTAAAGGAGATTTTTATGCTCTCACTAAAATATCTGCTGAAAGGCTTGTAAAAGAATCAAGCTTGGAGCATGCCATCTTTAGATTGACGTATATAACTTCAATTAATAAGCTTGAATTGGATCCTTTAATGTTCCACATGCCCCTAGAAACTTCAATCGAGACATGTGATACACGAGATGTTGGTCTTGCCTTAGCTAATGCAGTTGAATGTTCTGAGGTTTGGGGTAGAACTTTTCACATAGCGGGAGGAAAAAGTTGTAGAATCACATATAGGGAATATTTAAACGACATGATGGCAATTATGGGATTAGGGCGAGAATTTTTACCAGATGAGGCTTTTGCGAAAGATCAATTTCACTGTGGGTTCATGGAAACACATGATTCACAAGGTCTATTAAAATATCAAAACCATACTCTCGAAGATTATTATGATGATGTAAAGAAAAAAGTTGGACCCAAAGGATTCTTTATTGCTAGAGTAAAAAGTTTCGTGAAAATACATCTATTAAAGAAATCAGAGCCCTATAAAAGATTTAAATTCTTTAAGAAAAAAATTGGTTCTTTCACTGTATCTGAAAATAAGCTAATCAGAAGGTTACTTTCACGTAATTTTAAGAAAATCGACATGCTTGAAACAAAAATCGAAGAATTAGAGAAAGTAATTAATACTTTATATGAAGAGAATAAAAAGTTGGAAATAATAACAAAAATATAATTTTTCTGATCAATTAACACCACAAATCTTAATTTTTGTTGCGAATCCCATTATTTTTAATTCGGTTTCTATTATTTTTAATATTAAGTAAATGATTTTTTTCGATAAGAAAATTGCTTATATCGCTTAATACTATTAAAATATAAATATAAATAGCATAAAAGTTAAAAATAAAATAAAATAAATTATTAAAAAGTAAGGTATTTCGTAATCGAAAGTAATGAGAATATTTGATATACTCAAGATTTTTAAGAGTAATTATCAAGTCTATTCCCCCTTACAAAATTGTAGAATTAAGAGGTGAATGAAAAAAGGTGGCAGAAATGTCTGATAGACAGACCAAAGAAAAAGGGAAAGAAATGGGAAAAAGAATTGGGTTTTACGCTTGTCAGTGAGGCATTAATATCAAAGGGAAAATTGATTGCAATAAACTGGTAGAATTCGCTAAAGGACTTGATGGTGTAGTCATCTCGAAAACACACGCTTTTCTTTGAACTGAAAGCGGGCAAAATGAAATAATAGAAGACATCAAGGAAAAAAATTTGACCCGGGTTGTAGCTTCAGCTTGAACTCCAAGGACACACGAACCTATTTACCGAGGATCAATATCGGAGACAGAAATGAGTCCATATTATTTCCAGATGGTAAATGTTCGAGAACATTGTAGTTGGTGTACTGAAAGTAATGAAGAAGCTCTTGAAAAGGCTAAAATTCTTGTTAATAGTGGAATTAAACGCGCTAGGGAGCTAGAAATCGTTCCTATTAGAACCGTTCCAGTTGAAAAAGCTACATTAGTGGTTGGTGGTGGAATTGCAGGGATGAATTCGGCATTAGATCTCGCTAATCAAGGAATTAAAGTATACTTGGTTGAAGAGAAGACCACAATTGGAGGCAGAATGGCACAGCTTGATCGAACCTTTCCCACAGATGATTGTTCAATATGAATCTGTGGACCTTTAATGTTAGAAGTAAACCGTAATAAAAACATTGAAGTTTTGAGTTTCAGTGAAGTAAAAAGCGTAGATGGTTATGTAGGGAATTATGAAGTGGTTGTTGAGAAAAAACCTCGATTCATTACTGAAAAATGTAATGGGTGTGGATCTTGCACTGAAAATTGCCCTACTTATACGACGAACTTTTTTGATGAATACTTAGGAGCAAGAAAAACCATTGATATCGCATTTGGACAAGCAGTACCATTTTTATATGATATACACCGCGAAACTTGCGTAGAATGTTTTGCCTGTGTAGAAGCTTGTGAGTTAGACGCTATAGATTTTAGCCAATTAGCCGAAGATGTAAATTTTAAAGTGGGCACAATAATAATTGCAACTGGATGGGACATTTATGAACCATTCGGTGAATATGGTTATGGTGAATTTGAAAATGTTATCACGCAGGCCCAACTTGAACGAATGCTCTCTCCAAACGGACCTCTAGAAGGTCACGTGCGAAGACTTTCTGATAATAAAAAACCAGAAGAAATTGTATTTATTCAATGTGTAGGAAGCAGGGATACTGAACGGCCTTATTGTTCGGGAGTATGTTGCATGTTAGCACTTAAAAACGGTAAGCTTCTCAAGGAAGAATTTCCCGACTCGAATATAACCATCTGTTACATAGATATTCGAACGAATGAAAAAGGATTTGAGGAATATTACCAACGTGCAAAAGATTCTGATATCAGAATGATTCGAGGAAAAGTAGGAGAAGTAAAAGAAGATCCTGAAACTAAGGATGTAAATGTGCGCGTGTACTCCTCATTAACGGATGAGATCATTAAAATAAATGCAGATTTAGTAGTTTTATCAACTGCCGCATTACCGAGTAAAGGAACGAATAAAATCGCCAAAGTGCTGAATTTAGACGTTGATAAAAATGGTTTTCTTACAGAATCTCATTTTGGACTCTCACCCCAAGAAACAAAAACTAAAGGGATCTTTATCGCCGGATTTGCCCAAGGACCAAAGGACATCGCTTATTCCGTTTCGCAAGCTCGAGCAGCAGCAAGTAAAGTAGCGGAATTAACATCAGCAGGTGAAATTGATTTGGAATTAATCGTAGCTGAAGTTGTCAAGGAATTCTGCATATCATGTGGTCGTTGTGAAAAAGAATGCCCTAAGGGAGCCATAAAAATCGTTGAATCTGAAGGAGCTGTCGTAGATGAGATAAATTGTGATGGATGCGGAGTTTGTGCGACTTGTTGCCCAACACAAGCAATCGATATTCGATATTACCGTGATGATCAAATAATAGCCGAAATTAATGGAATTTTGGAAGGAGGTTAAACGAGATGGAATATGAATATACTATCATAATGTTTGCATGCCTTAAATGAGGCTATGGAGCTGCCGATTTAGCAGGTGTTTCGCGAATGAAATATACTTCCTCGGTAAAGATCATTAAAGTAAGGTGTACTGGGAGGGTGGATGTCAAATATATCCTTCATTCCATAAATCAAGGCGCTGATGGCGTGATGGTTGTAGGTTGAAGACCAGACGAGTGTCAATATAAAGTCGGAAATTTTACAGCCCAAAAACACGTCGATTTTGCCAATCGTATCTTAGAAAAAAGAGGTTTCGGCAATCAGAGAGTCAACATGTACTGGTTAAGTAGTGCAGAATCAGAGAAATTAGTTAAAAGCGTTGAAGACGCCTTTGAAAAAATCCAACGATTAGGTCCCAATCCAATAAGTACTCAGAGTTTAGATATATCAAAAAACGAAGTTACAACAACCCCATAGAATGAATCCTATAAAAAAATTCTAGTTATAGGATGACGATCCTAGCAAGGATGGGGTTATATATTGTTTAATTTGTATAATTTGATAATAAAAAAAGATTTGAAAAAGTATGGTGTCAATAGAAAAGAACAACATGTTTGGGAATATTTCTCTAAAAGAATTGATGGATGCGACCTATGTTGCTTCCACAAATTTTCAAGTAAGAGCATTTTATGAAGCAAAAGATGAAATTTTGAAGACAGGAAAATATTCTGAACAAGAATTTTTCTACATTTTAGATGCCATGATTGATGCGGAAACTGAAAGGAAAATCGTGCTTGAAAGACTTCAAGGAAAAAATCCTTTATTCCTATCAGAAATAGCAAGTGAAATCACGGAATTTCCCCCCGAAAATGTAATTCGTGATGTAATTTACTTGATGGCTCAGGGTTATGTTGAAGAGCATGTTGAAGTTAAAACAAAAATGATCACGAAAAAGATAAAGGGTGAAGAGAAACAAGTAGAAGTCAAGGAATATTTTTACCGTTATCAAGCGAAAGATCTTCCAAATGATTTCATGGAGAATTATTTTGAGCCCGTTTCGATTGTATTTGATGCGGGTGCTTGCTGTCAATGTGGATGGTGTTCTGCTATATGTCCTGTAAATGCTATTATGGTAGATGCTGATAATTTGGAAATAGATGATGATTCTTGCATGAAGTGTGGTTTGTGTTTTAGTGTTTGTCCTCGTTCCTTTTCTATTGACCAGGCTAATGAAGCAATCAAGAAATTAGATAAAGAATTGAAATGGTCAGATAAAATTGGAGCTTATTTTAACACTTATTCGGGGAGTACTAAAAAGGAAGAAATTATAAAAGTAAGACAAGATGGAGGTGTAGTAACAACCATCGCAGAATATTTGCTAAGTAAGAAATTAGTAGATGCAGTTATTGCAGTACAACATTCAAAAGAACTATGGAAACCCGAACCAGTCATTATTGATGATGTAAAAGATTTATATAAAACTGGAGGTACAAAATACGCGAATTCACCTTCTTTAACCATCATAGATCAATGTAAGAAATACGAGAAAATAGCTTTCGTAGGAGTGCCTTGCATGATGAAAGCCTTAGAAAAAGGAACACTATATCCAAGTGGGTTACCATTTTTTAAAAATATTAAATACAGGATCGGGCTTTTCTGCATGGAATCATTTCCTTACGACCAAATAATTAATTTAACTAAAGAACAGTTTAATAAAGACATAAACGAACTAACTAAAATGAATATTGGTGGAGGTAAATTTATAATC
>JAGXNU010000128.1 GCA_019894815.1 Promethearchaeota archaeon | reverse complement strand
AGCAGAAATGATCAAGTGGTACACTCAATTTGGAGAAAAACTAAAAAGTCGAATAATTGAACAATCAAAAGAGGATAGATTGTTTGTATAATATTCACAAACTTAATTTAAAATTCAATACTTATTTACATACTATTTCTATTTAAAATAAAAGGTGTTATAAAATCGAATCAAATCGCTGGAATCAAAAACCCATCGTCAACTCTCTTATTGAGCTCTTGATAGAAAATAGGGGGGAAATCCTTGATAAACGCCTGGAAGAACTTTTAAAAAAGGAGTTCCCATTTGTCAATAGTCTGTTACTTGAAGAATTATTCATGAAACTCGAGAGTAGAAATATTATTAATCTATTTAGAGTCTCAAAGAACAAGAATATGATTGTTCTTAATAAGAATAATCAAGAGATTAGAGAAGAAGTGATGGAAAAGTTAAGTTAAATGGTTGCTATTCCACTTTAAACATACTTGAGATAATGTAAAGTCTTCAACTTTAGATTTATATTTTCTTGGTCTAATTTCAATAAAGATCGGATAATTTATCGCATTGCCCATTAGTAAAGTTTCACCTACACCCAAACTTGAAATCATATCTGCATATTCCTTAGTTATGGCTTCAGAGCTATCCATGAGGTGCTTTAAATCATAAGGATTTTTAATGTTTAAAACCATTTTTGAATTCATTTGAGAAAGGGCTGTACTACTTAATTTTTTAGGTCTTTGACTAATTAGACATAAACAAGCCATAAATTTTCTACCCTCTCGTGCTATAGTTTCAATTATTGATTTTGAAATTGCTTTAGATTGAGCTGCTTCAGGGCAAAATTGATGAGCTTCTTCAATTATGAGAAGAAATGGAGGTAATTCGTCCATCCGTCGCATATGAAAGAGTCGATTGCATAAATAATCTACCAAAATTTGTTTTTTTCGGATAGAAATCTCATTTTGAAAATTGAAAATTGTTAATTCCCCAGGTTTAATGGAGTTTTTTAATATGGGATTTTCTTGGGTCCCAAATACATTTAATCTTTCTAATTCTGTTAACCACCCGATTAATGCTTGACGAGTAGTTTTATTACCTTCAGTCTCTTCATCAATAAGAGTGATTATATCTCTTAAAGAATAGTTACCCTTTTTTGATTTATCTTGCTTTAATTTATTTATATATTTATTAAGTTCTCTAACTTGGACGCTTGTAATTTGTGATTGATATTTTCGAAAGCTATAAGCATTCATCTGGGGGACAGAAATTTGAAGATATAGTCCATCGAATATTTTAATCTTATCTTGAAGTTCTGGAATTGATTTAAGGTATGTATATTCTCCGTGCACATCTATGATAACTATGGCGGGAGTACCTATTGAATTCGGACGGGAGAGTAATTCTTCTAAGAGAATTGAAGTCAAATAACTTTTTCCTCCTCCCGAAATAGAAAGAATTGAAAAATGTTTATTGATTAACTTATTAATATTGATCTTTGCTTCAATATTCGCAATTTTTAAATTTCCAATATTTAAACCATTTTCATAATCAAGTCCTATGAATTTTTTAAGGATGTTGGCTTCGACCAAGAAGACTTTCTTTCCAGGACTTGCGGGATATGTCATCCTTTTTATTAATTTTATCTTCTTCTTATCTTCGTCCTTAAATTCGATTATTCCTAAATTTTTCACTATAGCAATGGCATATTCAAATTCATCACTTGGAAACAAGCCTTTAAGTATATTAGGATTACTACTACTATTATATGCCTTAATCGTCAGTGCATCTGAGAAATATTCGTTTAAGAGAATGATTTTCTCAACCATTCCAATTAAATATCCTTCAATTGACTTGGTGTAAACGAATTGTCCCTTTTTAACCATCATTTCATTAGTTAGTTTATCAATGACAAATGGAAATTGATGTACATCTGGTAATTGAAGGAAATTAAAAACTGTACCTACTTTATCGCTCATTGAGTTAAAAAAGGAAATGTTTGAAATAAAAATGAAATAACTGCATTAATTTTCTAATTTCAAGTAATAAAATAGAGAGGAAAAAAATATTATTCTTTTTCTAAAATTCCCACGATTCTCATAATCGCATAATTTCCATTTTTCCAGAAATATATCAAGAATAACGTCAATCCTACTAATGCTAAGAATACAAAACCTCCAAATAATACCCAATTACCTGCAGAAAATTCGGTAAACAAGCCTGATAATGGTGAAGAACCAGATCCTGCCATAAGATCTTGTACGATAGCAAATATTATACCAACTATGACTGCCATGATGCTAATTAATAAGCCACCTGATGCAATCTTAACATCAAGTCGATTCTTGTATCTTTCTTCGAGTTCTCTTTCTTTAAAAAGGAATCTTAATACACCTTTAGCTCCTTTTTTAAACAATCCAAAGAAGAAAATCAAAAGTAAAAATAATGCGGCTAAAAATCCAGCTACAATCGCAATTTGGTATCCAAGATTTAATGCAAGGAATAAATCAAATTTCCCTAAAGGCATGACAAAATCAAAAATAGACCATACCAACCCAACTACGATTCCAAAGCATGATATCATCATGAAGATATAAAATAATTCACCTACAGCTTTTTGGCTAGAACTATATTCTAATTCTTTAAGAGTTTCCATAAATTTCACTTGATTGGTTTTAATTATAGAATGAATAACAATTTAACTATATAAAATTGTTCATTAACGCCAGAATCAAGTAAATAGAGAAGAAAACTAAATAATAATAATAATAATCCTAATTTTGAAATATATCATTAAAGTTCTTATAAAACTCATTTTCACTCAGATTTGAATATAACCTATTTGAAAAACGGAATATTTTATCATAAAATTCATTGTGATTTTCATTTGGAGACCATCGTTTATCAATTTTACAAATATTTTCTGCGGCTTTAGATATATCTGGAAATAAACCCGCGCCATAAGCGGCTAAAATTGCTGCTCCTAAAGATGTAGCCTCTTCATTAACATTTCTCACACAAGATATTCCTAATACATCTGCATAAATTTGATTCCATAAATCAGAGCGAGAACCTCCTCCAGTAATTTTTAATTCTTTCGGTTCAATTCCGAGGGATTTAAAAACGAGGATATTTTTTTTTACTTCGTAAGCCACTCCTTCTAGAACGGCTCTATAAAGATCTTTTCGTTGATGACCTAATGATAAACCATATAAAATTCCCTTTGCGTAAGGATTCCAATGAGGTGCTCCTGCTCCTACTAAATGTGGTATAAAAAGCAAACCGTTAGACCCTACAGGAGATTTTTCAGCTTCTGATATCATTATTTCATAAGGATCTTGACCTAATTCTTCAGCTTTTTGACACTCATCAAAACCAATTTGATCTCTAAACCATCTTAATACTGCCCCTGAAGTAAAAATGCTAGCCTCTTGAACCCATTTTCCTGGTACAGCATGACAACTACATAATACTCTTTTCTCAGGATCAAACTTTGGTTCTTCTAAGAAGGCGAGGATGAAACTACCCGTTCCAGTAGTGCATTTAATCTCCCCGGGTGATACAACTCCCACTCCTAATGCTGCGGATTGTTGATCTCCCGCTCCAGTGATAACTAACGTCTTTTTATCAAAGTCTGTCTCGTTGGATACAATTTCTCCAATGTCAACTCCACTTTCCATTGGTTCTGGCATTTTATCAAGATCAATTTCCAATACAGAAGCAATTTCTTCAGAATATTTTAATTTGTTTATATCGAAGAGCATGGTTCGTGAAGCGTTTGAATGATCGGTTACAAATTGTCCCGTGAGCTTATGTATTATGAAATCTGAAACCAGTAGAAATTTGTGAGTTTGATTATAGACTTCAGGTTTATTATTTTTAAACCAGAGTATTTTGGTGGCAGAAAAATATGGATCTATGGTTAAACCAGTTGTTCTATATATTTTATCATCGCCAATTTTTCTCTTAATAAATTCAACCTGTTCCATTGTTCTTCTATCTTGCCAAACTAAGGCATTGTGTAAAGGATTTCCCTCTTTATCTACAGGAACAATAGTTTCTCTCTGATTTGTTACAGATAAACTGACTATTTCAGTTTTATCTATACCACTCTTCTTAATAGCCCTTTCAATCGTTCTTTTAATTGATTCCCACCAAATATTGGCATCTTGCTCTACATGTGAAGGAGCGGGATATATACTCTCCCATTCTTGATAATCACTTGCTAAAATACTTCCAGATAAGTCAAATATAAAAGTACGACAACCTGTAGTGCCTAAATCAAGTGCTACAATATACGGCATGATAATTATCTACTCAATTAATATCTTTTTCGTAACAAATTATATATTCTAATATTTAATAAAATTATTATTGTTAATTCCCTATTTCTTTCGTTCATAGCCACATTGAGGACACAATAACTTCTGATAACCTTTAACATAATCCATATTCTCAATCAGCAGTCCTTTACAAACCGGGCACATTGGATTACGCGGAAAAAACCATTGTCCTTGGATGTTTGGCATTTCTTTTAGCGAGTTTACAAATTTTATCTTGTCCGGATCGTTTTTATTAGCTTGTATAAGTTGTTGTTCTTCAGCCAATGATATCCCTTTTGGAGCTAGTCCCATCAAGAATTTTATTTTTTTTTGATTATTCAACATGGATAAGATCCTAAGAATTGCATCATCATTATATTCCGAAAATAATTTCCCAAGCTCTGGAGGAGCCAATCCAACCATTAATGCTTGAGACGCTTCAGAATCCTCTACTTTTTGGAATAAGAATTGATACATTCTATTATCCGTATCCATTGCCCAAATAATATTCCAACTTTGAATTTCATAATCTTCTTTATCTGGGCCTACAATTCTTTTAATGCAGTCGAACCAAGAATAGTGCATATTTTTATTGATATTTTCTGATAGATCATCAAAAAATTTCGGTTCAATCACGGGATATTTTTCAAATATGCTTTTGAGAGATAATAATCTAATTTCAGTCAGCTTATTTGTTTTGAGCTTATCCCAAGGTGCATAAACAAAAACTGAAAAGAGTTCTTTCATAATGAGAAAGAAATAGAGATTCTATTTATACTATGTGCTTAATCATTCTATATAATATAGAAAAAAGATTTAAGTTTGATTTTTTCATAATTTTATTAATTATATGTAGAGTTTTTCAAATGAATGGTATATGGGATATAAAAGCTGATGCTATAACTAAAGGTGATAACCTTAGAGATGTTTCCCCTATTATAGAAAAAAATTGGAAAGATGAAAATGAATTCACACATTATATCTTTACTAAAGTCACTTTTAATAATCCTTGGTACTCAATTCCAGATGATGATTCTGGCTTATTTGAGGATTTTATTAGAGGAGGATCTAGATCTTACCCTTCTGATGGAAGCATACCTTGCGATGTCGTTGCAAATGAAGCTAGAAAAGTATTAAAAAAAATAGAAGTGTGCTCAAATGATCCAAATCACCATTTTTGTGAAGAAGCACGTAGTGCCTTGAAAAATGGGAAGTTTAATGTATTTAGGGGTACTTTAAAGTTATATTTGGGGAAGTATACAACCAGAGATTGGAGAAGGAAAAGATTTACTGATGATATTGATTTTTGGATGTTTCAAACTAGCCTTTTAGACTCCAAATTAAAGGAATGCAATTTTATAAAAAACAAAAAAACGGGTGAATGGGAAAAGAGAGTTAATTGGGAAAAACTAAATACGGAAGAGAAAAGAAAGGAAATATTATTTGCTGCAAATAACCTTAATTTATTACTTGATTTTGGAGCAGGTGCTTTTCTAGAAGGGTCAAATCTAAAAGAAATTTTTGATAAAAAAATCAAAAGAGGTCATGATGTAGATTTAAGTGATATCCTAAATGTAGTAATGATTAATGATGGAAAAGAGGGGATACATAAAGATGAATGGTTAGAAGCTTGGAGTTCATTCGAACAAGCAATAAACACTAGGAGTACTAGAACTACCTCAAATTTAATAAGTTTATGTCGCTATTCTTTAGCAATTGCCAATCATCTCGAAAAAGTGAGTAGTGCCTTGAATAAATATAATGATTCCAATTTGGTCCAATATAATCATAGACTAAACCAGCAGCTAAAATCCTAAATTTTTATTTTTTTTCTTTATACTCTTTTTAC
>JAGXNU010000127.1 GCA_019894815.1 Promethearchaeota archaeon | reverse complement strand
ATCTAAGCTTGTTAATAACTCACCATAGTTAAAATTAATAAATAGTGAAAATATGAGCAATCCTGTTCCTATAGTTCCACCATATGCAATTAATACTTTGGAATTATACTTACCAGTTAATACAATAATCCCAGTAATTAATGGAAGTACATATAAGACAAAATTATATCCTCCCCAACTGAGACACAAATAACCTAGGAATACACCCCCTAAGATGGAGTGAGTAATTCTTCCCGTTCGCATCGTTTTAATAAAGAAATAGAAAGTCATTAAAGTAGCAAACACTCCAATAGTCTCATTATCAAAAAATCCTGCAGTTGTTCTTTGCATAAAACCAATATTAAATGCCATAAAAAAGGCAAATAATAAACCACACTTCTTATCCAATACTTCTTTTCCTAATAAATACGAGGCCAGTACAGTTATTCCTCCCATTACTGCAGGAAAATAAAAACAAATGTCATAAAGAGTAATTGGGATGCCAATAGCATTAAAAAAATTATAAACGGCAACAACTGTGAAAGTAAGACCTGGTCTTAAATTACCTCTATAATAACCTGTTGGAAACCAACTTTTAAAATCTTGCCAATTAAAGTATTCATATATAGTATGGGTTGATAAGTATTCTGCATTGTAGTATTGGATCCAAGGGTCAAAAGCTTTAATAAGGTAATTGTTTACGACTATAGGAGATAATCTAATAACGATAGCTACAATAAACACTAATCCTAATGCTATTAAAAATAGAAGGTTTTGTCGTTTAATTGTTAAACCAGATCTAATACGATCTCGGAAATTTCGAATTGAATTACTGAATCTACTCATGAATCTTTTTCCTAAAAGTTAATTTTAAATTATTTAATAAAATTCTAATTAAAGTTTAGATTATAAAAATATCCCTAAGATTAAAAGATTATTTTTTAGTTAATGAAAACGTCTTGATATCATAACAAATACTCAATAAAAGAAAAGAAACTCTTCAATGAATGGAAATAGATACTTGTTTAAGTTTTTTTATATTGGTGAGAATTATTATGGTTCTCAAAGACAATTAAATCATATTAGTGTTGAAGAATGCATTATTAAAGCATTATTGGAAAAAAAATACATAAAAAATGTCGGAAACTCAGGATTTGAAGTTGCTAGTCGTACGGATAGGCATGTATCCGCAAGAGGGGCGGCATTTTCTTTCATCGCAAAAAAATTACCTATTTTAATGGAGATTAATTCAGTTTTACCTAAGGATATAGGAGTATGGGCACATGTAAAAGTTCCACAAGATTTTTCATCTCGTTTCAATGCAGAATATCGTCATTATAAATATATTGTTCAAATCGATTCTCATGATTCAAACATGGATTTAGATATAATGAGAAAAGCGTGTAAGGAACTTGAGGGAAGGCATGATTTTACAAATTTCTCAAAAAAGGAGAAAGATGAAGTTATTACATTAAGGGACTTAATTACTGCTCGATTTGAAAATCAAAAGAACTTTTTAATTTTTGATTTTAAAAGCAGGGCGTTTCTAAGACAGCAGATCAGGAGAATGATGACTAAAATCCTTGAATTAGGAAAAAATCAGATCTCTTATGATGACTTTCTGCGACTTTTTGATCCATCTAAAGAATATTCGTATAAACCTGCAGAACCTAATGGCTTAATATTATGGGACGTAAAGTATGGTCACAAGTTGAGATTTGAAATGGATAAAAAATCAGTAGAACGGATGAAAACATATTTATTGCAACGTTACAGAGATTTATATTTGAAATCTAGATTATTTCACATCATGGAGCAAGACGATCTTAGCTAATAATGCTTTTAGTTGGATCTCTTCTGTTGCTCCTTGGCTCAACCGATATTCGAATTCCGCAAGGAGTTTTGAAAGTTCTATCTTTTTATCTTCGGAGATTTCAAGATCATATAACTCTCGATATATATTTTTAATGATATTGATTCCAGAGAGACCATATTCATTCACGATGTCATCTAAAAGTTTAATGGATAATTGCAATTGACCTTGTAAAGCTGCTTTAAGTATGTCAGTAGTTTTATTGGATGGAACTTCTCCTGCTACTCTAAAAACTGTTTCTTGATCAATTTCTTTAGATATTGTTCCACATGACTGAAGATAGTTAATTGCCCTTCTGCAATCTCCATGAGATACTTGGACTAATGAGGATAATCCATCTGGAGTTAATGATAAATTTTCTTTTGAAGCAACATATTTTACTCTTTCTTTAATATCTTCTTGATTTAAGGAAGAAAACCGAAAAACTACACATCGAGATTGGATTGGAGGGATGATTTTATTTGAGTAATTGCATATTAATATCATGCGACAATTCCTTGTATACTTTTCCATTGTTCTTCTTAAAGCTTGTTGTGCACTCGACGTCATGTTATCTGCTTCATCTAGTATAAGGATTTTAAAAGGAATGTCTAATGGAGGTTTTGTCTTCGCAAAATCCTTAATATATGTCCTAATAACATTTATTCCCCTCGCATCGCTAGCATTTAATTCAAGATAAGTAATATTTATAGCCATTTTCTTTCTGTAAATTTCTCTAACCATGGCTAATGCTGACGTTGTCTTACCCGTCCCTGCAGGACCTGCAAAGATCAGATGAGGCATTGATTTGTCTTTAACAAATTGTTTTAATCTTTCCATTATCCCCTTTTGATTTGAAACTTGATCTAGTGTGCGGGGGCGATATTTTTCAACCCAAGGTCTGTTTTTAATAGACATAATAATGGTTAATAACTAAATAGAATTGAAGATTTATTATTATTATATAAATAATTCTCTTAAGAAATAAAATTTCTTTATTTATCAAATTTCAGAAAACTGATTATTTGGAGATTAACATGACAGATTTTAAAATCACAAAAATTAAATCTCGATGGATTTTAGATTCACGAGGTAATCCAACTGTAGAAACCGATATTTTTGCGGGAGATGTTTTCACACGTTCTGCTGTGCCATCTGGGGCATCTACTGGTATTTTGGAAGCATTAGAATTGAGAGATGGAGGAGCTGCTTTTTTAGGAAAGCATGTAACTAAAGCTGTTGCAAATGTAAATGAGATCTTGGCAAAAAAATTGATAGGTTTTGATGTACGTGAACAAGAGAAGATTGATTTAGAAATGATTAATATAGATGGTACAGATAATAAGAGTGAGCTGGGAGCAAATGCTATCTTGTCAGTATCACTATCAACATCAAAATTAGCAGCTCGACTTCTTGATAAACCCTTGTTTGAACACCTATATGAATTAAGTCATAATAAATCAAGAAAGGATTATCTATTGCCTTTACCTTGTTGTAATATAATAAACGGTGGAGAACATGCTGGGAATAATTTGTCGATACAAGAATTTATGATTCTACCCATCGGTGCAAAATCTTTTTCACAAGCAATGCAAAATGTTGCTGAAGTTTATCAAAATTTAAAGAGTATTTTAAATGAGAAATATGGAAAAACAGCAGTTAATGTCGGCGATGAAGGAGGATTTGCTCCCAATTTATCAAGTACTAAAGAAGCTATTGACGTAATTGTTGAAGCAATTGAAGGTTCAGGATTTTTTATGAATTCTGATTTTGTTTTAGGAATGGATGCCGCTGCAAGTGAATTTTATGATGGGACTATCTATGATATAGATGGAAAAAAGTTGAGTGAAACCGAACTACTACAATATTACTTAGATATGTTAGATGACTTTCCTTACATTAAATCTATAGAAGATCCATTTGATCAACACGCATTTCGTGGATTTTCTAATTTAACCGCAAAGATAGATAAATCAATTCAAATTGTTGATGATGATTTGACAGTTACAAATATAAAAATACTGCAAAAAGCGATTCACGAAAATGCCGGAAACACACTTTTATTAAAAGTTAATCAAATTGGTAGCTTGACTGAAGCTATAAAAGCTTGTCAAATGGCTTTTGATAATAAATTTAATGTAATGGTTTCTCATCGTTCTGGAGAAACAGAAGATCCATTTATAGCAGATTTGGCTGTGGGATTATGTACTGGTCAAATTAAAAGTGGAGCACCATGCAGGAGTGACAGAAATAGTAAGTATAATCAATTATTACGGATAGAAGAACTTTTAGGGGATAATGCAAATTATCCAGAATCTTTTGATTCGTGGAAAAAATATCAATAATTTTATTTTTTATTTTATTTCTATTTTTTAGTAATTCGATATATTTTAACATTTATATCCTTCTTTTTTTGACTATGAAAAGGAAATGTTTTCTCTAATATCATTTTAAAAGGAAACGTGTAATTAATTTTCCAACCGTTTTTACTTATGAATTTTGAGAGGAATTCATCTACTTTTTCATTATTAAGGTGAATCGTGTAAATAGTATCTGAAAAATTAAAAGCCTTTAACAGGAATGCCCTATCTGCAGTTTTCTTTTGCACCCCAAATGGAGGATTCATTATCGTAGTGATCTTCAGAGAATCTGGTAGCATTTTCTTACTAAATTCAAAATTGGAAACATTCGTACATATCGGATTAATGAGGTGATTCAAACCAAGATCACTTATATTCTGTTTAAAAATCTTGATTGCCGACCAATCAAAATCAATTCCAATTACTTGATTTGCACGGAGATACGCGCTTGCAATTGATAATCTTCCCGTTCCTGAACCTAAATCTATAATTAAATTATTATTAATGTCGTTAAATTCAAATCCAGCAAAATAGATAATATCAGCAGCACTCACAGCATCGATACTATATTGCTCAAATTCAACTTTAGGTTTCGAAAATGTTGCTGTTGATTGAATTATCGAAATTAATTCTTTTTTATTAATAACAATCTCCTAATAAGCTCGCTCTGGTTTAATCTCATGAAACATAATGAATAAATTTATTTGTTTTCATTAATATAATTCATTTGAGATAAATAGAAAAATAGAACTGAATATCATGAAAGAATCGATTAAAACAAATGAAATTGTGATTACTGGTCAGTACTTAGGAGTGGTAGAAGAGTATTTACCTAATAAAAATTCAACTTATACCAAAGATGGAAATATCTATGCAACTAAATCAGGAATTGTCTCAATTGATAAGAATAAAAGAGAAATTGAGATAAAGAGCCTTCAAGATGAAGATAGAAAAGTTGTTGAGATGGGAGACATAGTCATAGGAACCATACGCTTCTTAAGACAATATTCGGTTGGACTTAATTTTCAGGCGATAAATCAAAAACTTCATTTTAATAGTTCATATTTTGGTAATATTCACGTCTCTCAAATATCCAACAAATATGTTGAAAAAATAGCCGATGCTTATCAAGCCACAGATATTGTGCGAGCCAAAGTAATTGAACAAGAACAAAATGAATTTAAATTAAGTACATCTGGTAATAATTTAGGCGTCATCCATGCAGATTGCACTATTTGCGGGACACCATTGGAAAAGATAGGATTTAACAAGTTGCAATGTACCAGGTGCGGTAATATAGAATTTAGAAAAATAGCCTCAGATTATCGGAATGTCTCTGAAAAACTCAGATATTAATTTATTTTAATTCCATTTCATTCAAAATCATATTAAAAATTTAAGATGTCTAAATATGGCAAGAAAGGGCGGGCGAAAAGTCATACATTTCTATAATTCAAGTGGTAAACTAGATAATGTCGTACAATTTCTCCAAGAAATACAAAAAAAAATTAACTACCTTACCTTAAACTGTTCAATTGAGGGAAAGGCTGTTAAAGTCACGATATTTGGACCACGCGATCTTCAATATCTTGCTACCGAACGATTAAGAGAATTGGCGAATCGTTATCTGTCTTCTTGAAGGATCCAAGCCTACTCAGAGAATTACAAAACAAAAAACATTTATTTTAGATAATATTAGATTTATTAACTCTCAAATAATAGGTGCATTGTAAGTGGCAAAAAAACCTCCTAAAGAAAAAGATCTTGACGATAAAAGTGATTTAAATTTATTCGATGATGATGCACAGAAATTACCTCCCGAAACCTCTGGAGAAGATGCTGAAAATTTAGAAGATGATGAAGAAGAAGAAGACTTCGAGGAAGAAATAATTGAGAAAAAAGATTATAGACATGTAAAACTTGAACTCACCAAGGGATTGAACGAAAATGATCATGTTTTATTA
>JAGXNU010000126.1 GCA_019894815.1 Promethearchaeota archaeon | reverse complement strand
AGCGATTCCACAACTATACAACGTTTCATTTAAATGAGTCATCTCAACTATTTTATCTTTCACGTGTGATGCATTTTGGGTTCCATTATATTCTGAGATTAATGCAGTTGCTCCTATCAACACATCTCCTACCCCAACTTTACATCCTCCATAAGATTGTCGATGGAAACCAGCAAATCGGTTGACTAATTCTCCGGAAAAATCAATTTCGCCGTTCATGAAAATATTTTCCTTAGGTACAAACACATCATCAAATACAACGAAAATTTCTTGACCACCGTATTTAAAATTTCCAATATCTAACTTACCCGGTTCCATTTTTCGGGTATCACAAGATTGCCTTCCATAAATCATTGTAATTCCTTTGGCATTTGTGTCTATTCCAAAGCTTACGGCATAAGCCTCCTCTCCTTCTCTTAAAGAAAGTGTTGGCATGATTATAGCTCGATGCGAGTTTAAAAATCCAGTTTGGTGAACTTTAGCTCCTCGAACAATGATTCCATCCTCGTTTGAATCTATGACATGTAAATATGCATCGGGATCTGGTTGATCTTTCGGTCTTTTACTCCTATCACCTTTTGTATCTGTCATTGCTCCATCAACCATGAGGTCTTGATTTTGGACTTCAATCCAATAATTTTTAAATCGGGAATGGTAATCTGTACCATATTTCTTGTCAATTTCATGAGTCACACTATATAACGCATTAGCAGTATCAAACCCTACACATCGCATGAAGCAGCAAGCAGTTTTTTGTCCTAATAATCGTTGCATTTTAACTTTATTAATCAGATCTTCAACCGATTGATGGATATGGGTAAATCGATTGATTATTTCTCCAGTTAAATGAGATTTTGTCGTCATTAAATCCTTATACTCGTCCATCTGGGCTAATTCATAAATCTTCATGACAGTGTTTATCGAAGGTTTAATGATTGGATGATTATAAAATTCTTGGACTTTCTCGCCAAACATATATAGGTTAACTGGGCGTTGTATGCTTTTTAAGTACTCCTCTGGAGTTTTTAACGGCATTTTTTTTATACCTCTTCTACTATTAATTACTATTTAGATAAAGAGCTTTTAGTTATTAAAAATGATTCTAATATTTGTTAATTCTCTCATCATTACTTTTTAATTTCTCTTTCTCATGTATCCAATTTACTTGAATAAACTAAGGCTTCTTTTTAAATTCGTTTTTTTAACTAGAAATTTACTATTTGAAAATATGAAATAAAGATGAAAAGACTATTTATTATTCAATTCACTTGCCTATAAACTCTGGTTCTTTTTTATCGTTAATAGCAAAAACTCCAATTTTAAAATCTTGTGTTTCTGCACATTTGATCTGCATTTGTCGTTCGTTTTCAAGATGATTTATTAGAGGTTCGCTTAAAGCATTAAAGAATAATTCTTTTGTGCGTGCATATGTTAACGTAGGACCACTAGCGAGTTTAGATGCCATCTCATTAGCTCTTTCTATTAACCTTTCTGGATCAACAACTTCATTTACAAGTCCTAGTTTAAACATATCGTCTGCTGTATATGTATCTCCAAAAAACGCCATCTGAGATGCTTGTTGCCACGTTAACTGGCGGCTAAGTAGTATGGTTCCAGCAAATCCTGGAATTAACGCAAGTTTGCTAAATGATTGTCTGAATTTCGCTTTATTTGATGCTATGACTAAATCACAAGAGAGTGCAAGATTCATTCCTGCACCCACGGCCCATCCATTTACAGCTGCTATAACGGGTTTTGGATATTGGCGCAATATAAGTGCGATTTTATATAGATTCTTTAATAAATCATCCATGAATTCACCTGGTCTCCCCATTTCAATACTTTCCTTAAAAGCTTTAATGTCTCCACCTGCAGAAAAAGCTTTACCAGAGCCCGTGATAATTAAGCATCTTACTTCCTCTTTATTCCGAAGCTGTTCTAAAACTTTAAGTAACTCTTTAGCTATCTCTTGATTTAAAGGATTGTAATTTTCTTGATCATTAAGAACAATTCTGGCAACTTTTTCATTTATTTCAAATTTTACTTTACTTTCCATTTAATTTCACCTTTATTTACCCCACATTCGAACCATTTCTCTTGTAATGAGATATCTCATGATTTCTGATGTACCTGCTGATATTTGTCCAATTTTTGAATCTCTATAATATCGTTCTAAGGGGTATTCTTCTGAATATCCCAAACCACCAACAACTTGAATCGCTTCTTGCGTGATTCGTACAGTAGCGTCTGCTATTCGAGCTTTAACAGCAGCAACGGAAGCTCTACAGTTATGTCCCTCATCAAGCATTCTAGCGATTTGAGCTATTACCATTCTATTAAGCTCTATATCCATAAACATTTCGCTAAGTTTAAAAGAGATACCTTCAAAGGAATAGAGAGGTTTCTTGAATTGGACGCGTTTATGAGCGTACTTGTAAGCAATTTCAAAAGCACTTCGAGCAAGACCAAGGTATTGAGAAGCGGTAAATGTTCTCTCACCATCAAGACCGAATAACAAAACATCCAAACCTTCGTTCTCTTTATGAAGTATATTTTCAGCTGGCACTTTACAGTCTACAAATCGAAGATGAGAATTGGGCATCCCTCTACGTCCCATATGCTTATATTCCTTAATAACTTCAAATCCCGGAGTATCAGTTTCGAAAATAAATGCCGAAATCCCTTGATGTGCTTTCACTTGATCGTTTGTTTTAGTGTATAAACAAATATAATCAGCAACGCTACCATTTGTTATGAAGCATTTTTCTCCATTAAGAACATAGTGATCACCTTCTCTCACTGCCTTTAATCTCATACCTCCTATTGCATCCGACCCTCCTGTAGGTTCAGTGATGCCTATAGCACCTAATTTTGACCCATCAGCTATACCTGATAAGTATTTCATTTTCTGGTCTTGAGTTCCAAACTCTATTACTGGACCAGCAAAAAGGCATGATGAAGCTCCAAAGATACCTGCTAAGGCATAACTAAAAGCAGTTAATTCTTCCCCTAAAATCGTGCGATAAAGAACCCCTTTACCTTGACCTCCGGCTTCTTTTGGAATGGTCATATCAAGATAAGGCATTTTCTTTAAAATCTCTACCGCTAATTTAATATCCCTATTTCTATCTATCTGTTCTGCATCTGGAGCTACGTGTATTTCACACCATTCACGAACTTCCATTCTAAAATCGTTTTCTTCTTTAGAATAATAACGTAACCGGTTTGGCATACAAGTATATCCAAACTTTAATTCCAAGTCTTCAAAATTTATATGTCCCGACATAATTCAATAATTATATATCTATCATTACTTTTTAATTTCGTTAATTATAATACACTTTACAAATTTACTTCAGAATAATCATAAAAGATTTAAAAATTACTTACTTAGTTTGGATTAATTGAAATAGCAAGACTAGTATTCAATTAATTTGAATCTGTTAAAAACAGATTTAATGAAAAATCAAAAATAAGAATAAGAAAAAAGTGATTATTAATGCCCATAGTTGATAAATCAAAATTAAAACGACCTGAAATTCTTGAAAATTTTGAATTTCGCCAAAATATCAATAATCAAGTCGTTGAAGCTTTTTTTAATAATGTAGTTTATACAATGGATGATTACAAACCGATTTGGAAAAAAGTAGGAGAATTAAATGAACGTTGGCTTAACGGAGAAAACGTGACAAACATGCTATCCTTGAAAGAGAAGTTACTTTTAACAGAACATCTTAGATTTTATATGGAATATAGAGCAGATTATATGGAAAAGCTATCTCCAATTCCAAAAGATGCAGTAAGAAAACCAGTTAGGCCAATAATGTACCTTGCGAATGGTTTTTCCACGTTGGATCTTGTTTTAAATGAGTTGGAGGATTTACGCAATCTTTTTCAAAAATTCTTCATTAATTCACATCAATGAAGATTAAAAAAGGTTTTCTTGCAGATCCAGGAAACAATTATCAACTTAATGTAACCAAATTAATGGAACACGCTATCCGAAATTTCTCCCGACAAGAAATCATTAGTCGGAGGAATGATGGAACTTTGTTTCGTTATACCTATAAGGATTCATATATTCGGATGAAAAAATTAGCAAACGCATTAGAATCTTTGGGTATTAAAATTGGGGATAGAATTGGTGTAATAGCATGGAATTCCCATCAACATTTTGAGATTTATTATGGTCTTCCTGGAATGGGTGCTGTCATGGTTTCATTAAATATGAGACTTGCACCTCAAGATTTATCACATGTAATTAACCATTCAGGCTCAAAAGTTATCATATTAGAAGAAGATTTAATTCCTATTGTAGAAAAAGTTTCAGATCTAACAAAAAATATAAAAAAATATATCATAATTACTGATAAGGATTTATCTGAGATAGAAACAACACTAAATCCTATTTTTAGTTTCGAGTCGCTCTTAAATCAAGCATCAGAAGAGTATAAATGGCCATATCTCGATGAAAATGCTGCTTACGCTGCTTGTTACACTAGTGGTACAACAGGTAAACCAAAAGGGGTTTATTATTCTCACCGGAATGCATATATCCAAGCAATAATGTTTGCTGCTCAATTTTCAATGAGCGTGAACGACGTTGTCTTTCAAATGGTTCCAATGTTCCACGTTTTGGGATGGTCTAAACCTCAAGCAGCTACTTATGTTGGTGCAAAATTGATATTTTCAGGGAGATGGAATTTAGATGATTTAGATAGACTTTCAGAACTAATAGTTAAAGAAAAAGTAACAATATCTGCTGCCGTCCCTACAGTATACATGGCAATGTTAGAAAATTTTAAAAAAAGAGAGGAAAAACCAGATTTTCGGGGTGCTCGTTTTATATGTGGAGGAGCTGAACCTCCCTTTTCATTAATGAAAGGTATGTGGGACTTCACTGGAGGAGAATTAATACATTCATATGGAAGCACTGAAGCAATGGCGATTACCACCTTAAACATGTTCAAACCTTGGTTAAGGCAGGAGTTAAGTGATGAGGAATTGTGGGAACTAAAGAAAAAACAAGGAACGATTGTATCAGGTCTTGATGTAAAGATTGTAGATGAAGAAGGTAAAGAATTACCTAAGGATGGAAAATCGTCAGGAGAAATATTATTGAAAGGACCATGGATAACTAGAAGTTATTTTAATGCCCCCGAAACTAGAGATAGTTTTACTGAAGATGGGTATTTTAAAACTGGTGATGCAGGTTCAATTGATTCTGAAGGATACCTTAAAATTACTGATAGGATAAAGGATGTTATAAAGAGTGGGGGCGAATGGATTAGTTCAATTGACATGGAGAACTTCTTAATGTCGCACTCATCCATACTGGAAGCTGCTGTTGTAGGTATTCCTCATCCAAAGTGGGATGAGAGACCTCTTGTTTTAGTTAAATTACGAGAAAATACTCAAACTTTAGAAAAAGAGGATATTAAGAAATATTTACTGAAAAAATTCGCGAAATGGCAACTACCAGATGAAATTTTATTCATAGATGAGATTTCAAAAACAAGTGTTGGAAAGCTTGATAAAAAAAAAATTAGAGAAGAATATAAACAATTATATCTAAAGGGTTAATCAGAATTTATTTTTCCTTTGTTTTATTATTGAATATTATTGATGGTTGATATTTATCTTTAAACTCGAAACCTATTGCCTCCTTTGAAAATCCGTATTTTTGCTGAAGTTCTTCGAGTGGGGCGACATCTAATGCATACATGGGACATGCTTCTACACAAATAGGATATTTTCCCTCATCTATTCGATCCACACATAGATCGCATTTTTGCATCTTTGCCTTATTATGGTTTTCAAATTGTGGAACATCCCATGGACAAACTTTCAAGCATCTTGCTCCACATTCTTCATATCCCAAACATTTTTCACTATCCACAATAACAATTCCATCATTTTCTCTTTTTATTATGGCTTTTGTAGGGCAAGCGAGTAAACACGGAGGATTTTTGCAATGGTTACATGCAATAGGGAGATAAAATAGGGTGAGATCGGGGAATTTACCTTCCTCGATTTGAGTGATTCTCATCCAATTAACTGAAGTTGCTGTAATATCATGCCAATCCTTACATGCAACTGAGCATGTAAAACATCCAATACATCTAGATTGATTAACAAAAAACCCTAATTGTGTCATTTGCTAACATCCTCCTTTTTTTTGAGTGAAATTCGACTTGAACCAAAGAACTATTCAAAGGAAATGCTCCACTTGGAGAATAACCATCATTTGTTAGTACATTTGCGCATCCACCAAGATCAACGCCATTCTCGGCGGGATTGTACCACGCTCCTTGAT
>JAGXNU010000125.1 GCA_019894815.1 Promethearchaeota archaeon | reverse complement strand
ATCTATCCGTTTATTTTTAAGAAGATAATGATAGATTCTTTCAATTCCTTTTTCAATGACACCAATTGTGTCAAACAAAGAACTGATAGCTAAAAATTCACTTTCTTCCATTTATTCACACCTATTTTTCCATCTTTTCTAATGTAAGTTCAGTGAGAACTTCAAAAGTTTTTGTTACATTTTGTCCCGTTTTACTGGAAATTTCACCAAAGGAATTCATGTTGTGTTTTTCAGCAATTTGAATTCCATATTCGCGAGGTATGTTTCTTTGAGGCGTTTCAAGATCTATTTTCGAGCCAATTAACATGATTGGAACAGGTCCTCCCTTTTGCCGTACAATATTTGTCCATTCGCTTATATTATCTAGAGTTTGTGGGCGAGTAATGTCATATAACAAAAAGGCTGCATTTGCTCCGAGACAATATGTTGGAAGTAGGAACCTAAATCGTTCTTCCCCTCCAATATCCCAGATTTGGAGTTTTATTTTCCTTCCGTGTAATTCAATAGTTTTTACGTGAAAATCTACCCCGATTGTCAACCTTTCAGAAGGATTGAAGATATTATAGCAGTATCTTTTGGTAAAACTGGTTTTACCGACGCTAGCATCCCCTAGCAAAAGAACCTTAAAAGTAAAATCATAATTGGACACAATTGACCACCCATTAAAAATTTATATATACCTCGACTGAAATATCAAGTAAAAATATGACTTGAAAGTCATTTTAAAATGATATATATGTTATTAATCTAAGTTTTCTTTTTTAATTGTTTTCTTTTCTTACTTTTTGCTTACTAAAAAAAGAAGATAATTAATATTAGGTTTTAGAAAGTTTTAGGAGACGCCCGATATTTTATTCTCCAAAAAGTTTAATTAAATTTTCACGAATTATCGGGTTTAATTCATAATTCGTGTGATTTTTAAGGTTTTTATTAATTATTTGGTCATCTTTATGCATGCTTAAGTAATCAATGACGCTCCATCGTACTGAATCATCTGGATCATCAAGTAATGGGATTAGAAATTTAAAATATTTCTTATCATCATTCTCTTTAATTTTCATGATAATTTTCGCACGCTTTATGAAATCAGGACTGTATAATTGTGGTAATAAATGATATTCAATTACTTCTTTCTTTATGAAACTAAGGACAAATTTGAATATTTCTAGTTTAAAAAGGTCTGATTCATCTAATTCGTTAATAATGTTATTTATTTCTAATTCTGGGACCTTTCGAGCTATTTTCAATAGACTTTCAAAAGAAATGAAAAAATTCTCTGAGATTTTATCTTTTAAATGATTCAATAGGCTTTTAATAATTTTGTCGTCGACTTTTGATACCTCAATGATGTCCCAATATCCATCGTCATCGAAATTGTTATTATCCCCTAAATAATTCACGGTATCATCCAAAAATTTTTATAAATTAATTATTAATTATATTTGCACGATCTCTTTTATTTAAGTTATTATTAAATCAAAAATAATTGTCGGATTTTGGTGATATTATCATGTTAATTCAATCAATAATTTTAAGATTAATGAATAGCATATTATAGAATATAAAATAAAATTTAAAGTGAGATAAATTAATTGGTTAAATAAATATAGGATTATATGATTTGTGATTCAATCTCAACAATTAAACCGGTTAAATAACTTTTCTGCATTATTGTAAAAAATATCTTGTTTGATATCATTTGATACGGGTAAGCAAGTAATCTTATCAATTTCTAATGATAAAGGATTAGTCACTGGGGCGTCAGAGCCAAAAATTATTCTTTCAGGTCCAATAGTTTTTATCAAACTTAAAATACCATATGGGATGGAACAAGATGTTTCAAAAAAAACATTTTTAAATTTCTTTAATGCCAAGCCGAGATCAATTGCGTATTCCATCGCTAAGGCAGCATGACCTACAATAATAGTTAGTTCTGGATTATTGCTTGCTAAATTTACAATGTCTTTGCAGCTAACCCCTCCGAAATAGGACGTTTTTGGAGTTGAATGGATGAAGAGAGGGAATCGTTTATCAAAATCTTGCATAAAAGAAACTAATTTATTAATATCTCTTGGAATTTTAATGAGATTAATCCCAGAATGGATTTTAACTCCACAAAATCCTTTTTTAAAATGATCTTCTAATATTCTATAGTTTTTTTCTTCTTTATCCATATCAAATTTAGGATTGAACCAAAAGAACTTAACAAATCTTTTAGGATCTAAATTTGAGAGACTTATAACATCCTGATGATCCAATTGATATTTAGGCAATAATTTTCTTAAATTTTCAAAAGCTTGATTGATATTTGTTTTTTCTTGCCCATCTTTCTCTCTTTCCTCTGGATTTGTATTGAATATTTTAGATTTAGCGGCTCGATTAATCGTTGTAAGAACTGCTTTTTCTATATTATTCTCGTCTAAATAAGTTATGAGATCCTTGTTTGGTCCTAGAAATGTACCATAGGTATGAAGATGACAATCGAAAATTCTGAAATTCATTATCTACACATCTTGAAGAGATTAAAAACAAGTAGAAAAATATTGTATTGATTTAAAAAGATCTTATTTATAAGATCTAAATTCATTTGCCGCATCGAACATTGCTACAATATTTTCAGGAGGGACTTCCGCAGTGATATTATGAATGCTTGAGGCAATATACCCACCACCTGACATCAAACAATCAAAATTTTTCCTCACTTCTTCTCTTATTTGTTCGGGGGTACCAAATGGTAGAGTTTTTTGGTTATTACATAATCCTCCCCAAAATGTGATTAATTTACCAAAACGCTCTTTTAAAGAGCAGGGTTCCATATCAAATGCAGAGATTTGGACGGGATTGATTGCATCATATCCAATTTCTGCGAAATGAGGAATAAATAAGGGAACCGAGCCACAACAATGATAATTGATTTTTACATTAGCTAACTCATGTACTTTTTGCGAAAGTTTCAGTTCAAGAGGTTTGATCATTTTTTCGTAAATTTTCAAATTCATTATAGGACCTGCTTGTTCAGCTAAATCTCCATTTATGGAAACAACATCTAAATATTCTCCCACTTCGTCTAAAAATGTAGTATTGTAATCAATCCAATATTTCAGTAAATTCTCCATTGCAGCGATTATTAATTCTGGTTTAGTCCTAAGGTATCTTAAAACTTTAGTAAATCCGAAAAGAAATGTAGTATATTCATAAATACATCCAGAAGGATGTGCGGATAAAGCATACTTAGTAGTTTCAGAAAAATGCTTCGCTTTCTCACGCAAACCATTGAAAGGGGATTTATCCTTACCATCAGGCCAATCAAAATTATTGATTTCTTGAACGGATTTAAAGTCGGCAAAAGGATGGATAACTGGATCATAATATAGAATGTTTTCAACATTTTTATTAGCATTATTTCCCCAGAAAACGCCGAATTGATCATATACTCCCACGAATTTTCCCTCATATAAAGGGTCTATATCTTCAATCTTTATCATCCCACCTGTAGGACGGATATAGCGAATATCGATTTTAAATCGTTCTAAAATAGCTTCACATGGATCTGCAATTTGTTGTACAAAATCAGCAAACCTAATGTTTTGATCCTCAATTTCTAAATATTTTAATAAATTCTTGTATGCTTTAAGATGAATACTTGATTGATTTCCACCTAAATCAATTGGAATTTTATCCGGTTCCACGTGATTGAGAGTTGCATTCACTCTTTCTCTAGAATTCATTATTTATATTCTCTAAATTACAATTATCAATAGTATTATATTAGTATATTTTTTTTTTAATACAAATAGTTCAAATCTCATTTTCTATGTGGACAAAGTTGAACCATCTAAGTGCTTCTGCCACGGGATTTTTAAACTTTCCATAATTAGATGGCTCTTCCAGAGAACTAATAATATTTTTAGCCTCTTTCATATAACTTGCGAATTTTAACTCGCGATCAATTAATGATTCCTCAAAACAATTCCGAAGCTCCATTTCTTGGATATTTTTTATGGTTGGTATGGTTTCCTCTTGTTTATTGTTGAATTTGCAATGATTCCATTCACCAGTTTGATAATTAAATCTATACTCAGAAAGAAATATTTTTCCATGGTCAGCAATAAATTCAATAGCATCGCAAATAAATTGGAATTCTAATTCTGAATGTAAATAATGGAAGTTCACTCTACACCAACCCGGGTTAATTCCCTTTATATTTTGACTAATTAGTTTACGGATCTTTATGGTTACTTCTTCTTCAATATTCAGAAGCATGTGACCATATGAACCGGCACACATGCATCCTGCTCTACTCTGAATTCCAAACAAGTCATTGAGAAGATTAGTGGTTAATTTGGGATGAATGTACTTATCATCATGTTTGATCTTAAAGGAAACGATCGAAATGCGTTTGTGTGGGTCAATAGGTCCTAATATTTCGATATTTTTATTTTTTTGGAGTCTTTTTAAGGCTCGTGAAATGTACTCTAATTCTTTTTCTTCGATTTTTGAAATTCCGATAGCATCTTTTAAATCAATGGCTAAAAACGCTTTAATTGTTTGTAATATGCCAGGTGTGCCTGCCTTTTCACGAGATTCAGTATCATCTATAAAGTCCATTACTTTTGGACTGACAAATTTAACAGTTCCACCACTGGGACAGGTTGGAGGTATATTGGAATCATATAAACTATTGTTAAATACTAAAATCCCACTTGACCCCGGTCCACCAACAAATTTATGTGGAGATAAATAGATTGCATCAATATAGGACTCAGCATCCTTATTCATATCAATTTTAATATAAGGAGCACTTGCAGCATAATCAAAACATGCAATACCATTGTACTCATGCATTATCCGTGCAATTTCATAAATTGGAGATTTAATCCCCGTCACATTCGATGCCGCCGAAAATGTTCCTATTTTTAGTCGATCTTTAAATTTAGGATTACTGACTTTTATTTTTAGATCTTCTAAGTCAAAATATCCTTCAGGTGTTATCTGTATTGTTATTAATTCAACTAAAGCTTCTCTCCACATTAAATCGTTTGAATGATGTTCATAGGGACCAATAAACACGACTGGTTTTCGCTCATTAAAATAAGTTATTAGATTATCAATCTCAGGTACTAGTGTTAAAGCCAATTTTTTTGTGGCGGGATGGATCTTAACCCCTAAAATTTCTTGTAGTTTTGAAATCGCTCCCGTTGCCCCTGTTCCAACTGATATTACGCTGCAATTATCTTCAGCGTTTAAAGCCTTTTTAATGAGAGCTTCAGCATGGTGCAAGAGACTGGTCATGTGACGCCCCGTAATATCATCCTCTGTATGCGTGTTAGCATACTCTCGTTGAACCTTAATTAAAAATTGTTCAATAAATTCTAAAGATCGTCCAGAAGCTGTATAATCGGCATATGTAAGTAAACGAACTCCATATGGGGTCCGAAATGTAAAATTTCGCCCAATTATGGCATTTCTTACACGTTCGAAAGAAAGAAACGAAGGACTACTCATGATTTTTTTCCACTTGTTTTTGATTAATAAGTATACAATCTAACTAAAGACCTAGACTAATTAAAATTAATTAATCTCAATTACTCAAAGTTAATGGACTTTCTAATTGGAAACTTAAAACTATAAAAAGAGGTGTATCTAATATTTAAGAATACTAAATATTTTATTTTAAAAATAAAAATTGGTTAATAATATGGAAAAAGATGAATTAGTTATTAAACATAGCAAAATGGGCATGGTTTCATATGGATTCAACTCATTTTCAAGAGAACTTCTTAGAATAGCATTTACAACTTTTGGTTTCTTTTTTTACGAGTCTGAATTAGGTCTAAATGTCTGGTTGATATTTTTAGCATATTTTATTTTTGCGATTTATAATATGTTTAACGACCCACTTATTGGATATTTAACAAATAGGGTCTTTAAATTCACTAAAAAATGGGGTCGAAGATTTCCTTGGATTTTAGTTGGTGGGTTACCTTGGGGTTTTACATACATGTTAATATTTACACCACCTACTTATGATGCCATAGGAGGAGCTTGGATCTTGTTCGCTTGGCTTCTCTTTACTACGTGCCTCTTCGACACTTTTCACTCAATTTTAATGGTGAATTTTCAGTCGTTATTTGTTGATAAATATCGATCAGAACAAGAGCGAAGAACTGCGAGCGGTATCTATATTATGATAGGTGTCGTAGGAGTTGCTATAGGCTCTATTTTACCGCCCTTGCTATTTGAATATTCAACAGAAACAACCACTAACTTCCCTTCTTTTGCTTTTCAAGGTTTAATAGTGGCTATTATAACATTTGTTGGTTTCGCTTTGGCTATTCCTGGATCG
>JAGXNU010000124.1 GCA_019894815.1 Promethearchaeota archaeon | reverse complement strand
CCTGGTGCTGAAATTGTAAAAGCAGTTGTCCAATTAAAGGAAGGAGTAATAGAAGATGATGCAGTTAAAGCAAGTATAAAGAAATATGCTGAAGAAAACCTATCAAAATATGAAATTCCAAAGATCTGGGAGTTCCGTGAGGAGATTCCATTATCTTTAGTAGGGAAGGTAATGAAAAAAGCTCTTCGAGAATAAGTTTCTTAAATTGAATAACTTTTTCTAAATTTCTTTTTTTTTATTCATATCTCTTAAAACATAATTTTATATAAATAAATTGGGTTGATTAGATGAGAATCGAGGATTTTGAAGATATTAAATATGAAAAGGAAGAAAATGGTATTTGTACTGCAACCTTTTCCCGACCTGAAAGAAGAAATGCTGTAACATACATTTCTTTCTTAGAATTATTTTATGTCATTGAAGATATGGAGAAAGACAAAAATGCTAAGGTTTTAATCATAACTGGAGATCCTGAAGGTGAAGCTTTCACGTCTGGGGGATATTTCAAACCTGAGATGTTTCATAAGATGCAAAAATATCCAGAAATAGATTTAATGGATATCGCGCAAAAGAAATTATGTTTAAAGATGTGGGATTTTCAAAAACCTGTAATAGTTGCGATTAATGGAATGGGAATAGGTGGAGGAGTCACCTTGCCATTAGCTGGTGGTGATTTAATCTATATGGCTGAAGATGCTTGGTTTGGTTTTTATTTTGCAAGAAGAGCAATCGTTCCCGAATTTGGCACAAATTTTCTTTTACCATTACTAGTAGGATTTCAGAGAGCTAAAGAAATATGTTATATGGGGGAAAAAGTTTCTTCTCAACGAGCACTTGAGTTAGGATTAGTAAATAAGGTTTTACCAAATAAAGAATTGATGAATTATGCTCGAGAACAAGCAATAAGATTGATTCCCCCGAAAGGTCCTAGTTTATCATTAGGGCTAATGAAAAAAACAATGCATGCATATTTTCGTGATATTCTTTCTCAAACTTTAGATCTGGAAAATAAAGCGCTTAGAAAGACTTTTGCTTCCAAAGATTTTAAAGAAGTAATGTCTGCTTTGAAAGAAAAAAGAGATGCTGGATTTATAGGGAAATAATAGCTTCATCACTATTTTTACTATTTCTTAACTTACTGGACCAAAATCTAATAATTGGTAAATTTTATATTTTTAAGGAGAGATTTATTCATTATGATTAATTCAACTTATAACGAAAATCGAGTAGTGGGAACCTTTCCTGTTATCGTGATAGGTGCAGGATTGGGTGGTCTTGGAGCTGCTTGTCAATTAGTAGCTCGAGGAGAACAAGTTCTACTCTTAGAAAAACACAATGTGCCGGGCGGTTTCGCTACTTCGTTTGTAAGAGGAAGATTTGAATTTGAGGGTGCTTTACATGAATTAAGCGATATTGGTACAGAAGGTAATAGGGGTGCTTTATACAGGTTTTTTGAAAGGCTTGGAATCGTTCCCGAGAAACTTAAATTCAAAAATGTACCTGAGTTTTACCGGAGTATATACCTTGATGGTTATGATGTTATCTTGCCTCTTGGAATGGAAGAATATACAAATAAATTAATCGAGCTTTTCCCTCATGAACAAAGAGGGATTGAAGAGTTTATGGAAGCATGTAAAGCCGTATTGGCAGGAATCGAATATATTGCATCCAAAGGAGGCAAATTTAATCAAGGTGAGGTATTGAAAGAACACCCATGGCTTCCAAGAGTAGCTGGAATAACTCTTTCAGATTTATATGAAAAGTTCTTCACTGATAAAAAATTAATTGCAGTTTTATCCCAATTATGGGGATATATTGGTTTACCTCCAGATAAAATGAATGCTTACGTTTATGTAGCAATGTTGATTTTCTATCTGAAATGGGGTGCTGCATTCCCTATAGGGAGATCTCATTCTCTAACAAGTGCTTTAGTTAATGCGTTTGAAAAATTTGGGGGTGTAATAAGATATAACGCATTAGTTGATAGGATTTTAGTTGAAAATGGAAGAACATGTGGTGTTGAACTTCAAAATGGCGATATCTATCGTTGTAAGGCAGTAGTCTCCAATGTGAATCCTATCTGCACTGCAATGAAAATGTTACCTGAAGAAGTGGTTCCTGATGATTATAAAAGAAAAATTTACTCTCCAGACATAGGACCTTCAGGATTTTCTGTCTATATTGGATTGAATGCATCCTATAAGGACTTAGGTTTTACAGTGCATGAAACATTTATCAACTCTACATATGATATGAATCATGCATTTGAAACATTTCGAAAATTAAAACCTCCAGAATACATGGTTGCTGCGTGCTATAATCATATCTATGAGGAAATATCTCCCCCTAGAACGACTCAATTAGTTCTTACCACGCTCCAAATGGGGAAATTATGGCAAAACATAGCACCAGATCAATACTTTAGAAAGAAAGATGAAATTGCAGATGGCATGATTTCATTAGTGGAACACACGATCTGTCCAGATTTAAGAGATCATATAGAAGTGGCAGTAGCAGCAACTCCTTTAACATATTATCGTTATTCTAAAAATATAGAAGGGGCAATCTATGGAACTGATCAATCCGTGGAAAACGGCCCCTTATTAAGATTAAAGAGTAGAGGGGCTATTCCAGGACTGTATCAGGTTGGTGCTTGGACTAATTTCGGTGGAGGATTTTCGACTAGCATAGTTGGTGGAAGGATTGCAGCAGGAATGTATCTAAAAGATAAAATTGAGAAGAGGTGGTAAAATATGATGGAAGATGTAAAGAAATATCAGAAAGCAGAAAAAACAAAGAAAAAACGAGAAGAAATTCAAAAGATACCTTGGTATTATGATGGATTAGAGAACTTATGTAATAGAATCCATCCTACAAAACAAATGTTAAGAATATCTGACATCAAACAACTCTCTCATGATACTAAATTATTCCGATTCGTATCTGCCAAACCACAAAAACCATTAGCACCATTTCGTGCTGGTCAATACATGGGAATTATCGTAGAAATAAATGGTGTCCGAACTTCAAGACCATACTCATTAGTATCTTCTCCAAACCAACTCGCTTATTATGAAATAGGAATACGAAAAAAAGCAGGTGGGTTTGTAAGTCCTTATTTACTCGAAAATGCGAAAATTGGAGATGTTATTGAAGCTACAGAACCAATGGGAAATCTATTTTATAACTCTCTATTCCACGGAAATAATCTTGTATTCATAGCTGGAGGATGTGGAATTACCCCATTTATATCGATGATACGAGGTATTACAGAAAAAGCAATTCCATTAAATATTTGCTTGATCTATGGAGCCTTATCCAAGAAAGATATTTTATTCAAAGAAGAATTAGAGGACATTCAATCTCGGAGGGATAATGTATCAATTAATTACGTATTATCCGAACCAGATCCTAATTGGAAAGGAGAATGTGGTTTTATCACTAAAGACATCATATCTAAGATAGTAGGGAATATTGATGATAAGTATTTCTATATCGTGGGTAATCGAGCCATGTATGGTTTTGTCGATGCTGAATTGCAATCATTAGGAGTTCCAAAACATAAAACTTTCTTTGAAGCATTTGGCGTTCCTGAAGATATTACTCAAGTGATGGGATGGCCAAAAAACATAGAACTTGGTAAAAAAGTCCAAATTACTTTAAAGTTTCGACAATTAGGGAATGAAGAAGAAATCAAATTTGAAGCTCCAAGCAATGAACCTTTACTAAATAGCATTGAAAGAACCGGTCATAAAGATCTCGTTATAGAAAATGGATGTCGATCTGGTGAGTGTGCTCTATGTCGTACAAAATTAGTGACTGGAAATGTATTTGTTCCCCCTGAAGTTACGATTCGAGATATAGACAGAGATTACGGTTTCATTCATCCATGTATATCCTATCCAATTACCGATCTCTATCTTGATCTTACCTTAACTTAATTTTTTTTTAGTCTTCTTATTTTATAAGATAATTATGGAAATAAAAAGAGTTATTTCCACTTCCATTTTGGTTTAGTTTTTGTTAGACGAGCTAAAGCACCACTTGTAGCATCTTTAGTCTGTAATAATTGCGAGCTTACAAGGGTTTCTAGTTCCAATCCTAAAGCAACATCTTTACCATAACAATCATCAATCAGCTTCTTTGCAAGCCCAACTGCTAATGGACCACTCGTCATGAGCTCGTCTGTATAAAATTTTATTATTGAATCTAATTCTTCGTGGCTCTTAGCAACTTTATTTACTACTCCAAGTCGATATGCTTCATTCCCATCAAATTTTCTACCTGTTAAAACGATATCTTTTGTATTTTGGATTCCCACAATTCGAGTTAACCTTATAGTTCCTCCCACGTCAGGATTCATTCCAATCTTAGTCTCTAACATGTGGAACTGTGCTGATTCTGTGCAGAATCGAAAGTCACATGCCATAGCAAGTTCAAATGCCAGCCCAAAACAATAACCGTTGATTTTCGCAATTACAGGTTTCTCCATCTTCTCAATTTTTGTAAAAATGGGGTGAAGCCATGTATTCGCAAAATATCGAAAATTACGAGGTATTCGCAAATCAGGAACATTACCCTCAGGATCTCTTTCTTGACCAGTTAAAAAGTTTAGATCAATCCCTGAACTAAAGAAATCGTCTCCGCCTGTAATAATAACTACTCTAGCATTAGTGCGTTCAACTTTATCTAATGCATTTTGAAATCCAGCCATTAAATCATAATTAAAAGCATTTTTTTTATCTAATCGATTTAATTTAATTGTTGTAATGGTTTGGTCCTCATTTTCCTCAATTATGATAACATCTTCACTCATGGTTTTTCATATTTTATTTTTAATTATTATAATTATTACTATCGCTTGATTAAAAAAAAATCTATATGAAAATTAAGAAATAAGATGAAAATTTTTTATGGAGAAATAATGAGATATAATCATTGTTATAAAAAATAAAAACTAAAACAAGAGGATAAGAATTGAAATATTATAATTTATTCAAACCCCTGAAAATTAAGAATTTAGCGCTCTCTAATCGTATCATTATGCCAGCCATGCATTTGGGTTTGGCAAAAAATGGTTTTGCTAGCAAAAAATTGATCGATTTCTACGTTGAGAGAGCTAAAGGTGGAGCTGGGATGCTAATTGTTGGTGGGTGTTATGTAGATCTATACGGTAAAGGATTACCATCAATGATCGCTATTGACGATGATAAATATTTGCCCCAGTTGGAAGAATTTAATCAAGCAATTCATAATGCACGTGAGGATGTAAAGATTTGTTGTCAGTTCTATCATGGTGGTGCTTATGTGTTTCCACAAATCATTGGAAAAGCGCCCATAGCACCTTCAGCTGTATATAGTAATTTTAGTAAAACAACACCTCGAGAAATGACTTTAGAAGATATTGAACGAGAGCAACAAGCATTTGCAGATGCGACTGTACGAGCGAAGAAAGCAGGTTTCGATGCTATTGAGATATGTGCTAATGCCGGTTATTTAATGGATCAGTTTATTTCTCCTAAAACAAACAAAAGGACAGATAATTATGGGGGGGTGTTAGAAAATAGGCTAAGATTTCCCATTGAAACGATTGAGAGAATAAGGGCTAAATCAGGAGATCTTGTGGTGGGATATCGAATTTCTGGAGATGATTTTGTTCCTGGAAGTAATACATACAAAGAAAAAGCAATAATCGCCAGAGAATTAGGTGAATATTTGGATTATTTCAACGTCACTGGTGGATGGCATGAAACCAAAACACCTCAACTAACAATGGATGTTCCAGAAGGTTGTTACACATATCTGGCTGAAAACATTAAAAAGCAAGTCAAGATCCCAATATTTTCTTCCAATAGAATTAATTATCCTGAATTAGCAGAACAAGTTTTAATGGCAGGGAAAGCTGATGCGATTTGCATCGGTAGGGGGCTGATTGCTGATCCATACTTACCAATAAAAACCCAAAAAGGTGAATCTCGAGATATAATGAATTGCATAGCATGCAACCAAGGATGTTTTGATAATGTTTTCAGGATGATGCCAATTGCTTGTTTAAGAAATGCGAGAGCAGGAAATGAAGCAAGAACAGAACTTAAACCTTTAAAAGAAAAGAAAAAGGTCATGATTATTGGTTCTGGTCCGGCGGGATTAGAAACAGCAAGAGTTGCGGCAATGAGAGGTCACGAAGTTCATATCTATGAAAAAGATAACAAAATTGGAGGGTTATTGAATATAATTTGGATTCCCCCTGGTAGAAGCGAATTTAAGCGAATGATTGATAATTATACATATTGGATTCAAAAGTATGGCATTCAAGTTCATCTCCAAGTAGAAGTGAATGCTCAAGTAGTTAA
>JAGXNU010000123.1 GCA_019894815.1 Promethearchaeota archaeon | reverse complement strand
ACCCTCTATTTTCATCTAACAATACGTTCTTTCCACACTCTAAACAAAATCCATCTATAACTTTTAGATTTTCTACTGCAGCAAAATTTTCCATATTCCAACTTGAAATGATTTACACCTAATTAACTATATTTTCACAACTACTTCAAAGATTAGCCCATTTTTACATAAAACTTATTTTCGGGTTTGAAATCATGAGTGGAAGATGTTTTAATTGAGATGAAGGGTAGATTAATCGGGCCAAAAATTTCTTTAATAGAACCAATCTGTTCATAAGATTCAGTATATATTGGTTTATACAGTAATTTTTCCAAGGATTTATCCCATCGCTTCGCTCTAAAAATTTGATGTTTTTTAGATTTTCCGAGATAAAATAAATTTAATCGTACCCAGTTTTTCAAGGCTTAACCTAATGTATTGTTAGAATTAAGAATTGATAGCTAATATTTAAACATACTGTTTTAACACGTTCTTAGACAAAAAAGTATACTCTCATAATTTCATATCAGAAAAGTTCTGACTTAATTGAAATTATAAATACTTAATTTTTTTGCTTTAATTAAACATTTTCTGCATGTGATAGTTCAATTTACAATAACAGTGTTCTTCTTCATCCAATTTCTTTAAATATATAATATCTTGTGAAAGAACAAAATTTTTAAGAAAATCTTTCATTTGAATATTGCACTCCTTTTTAGAACAACTATGAATACCTCTTCTTGAACCCGCACCAGATGGATCGCATACTATTCGTGTAAAATTTAGCATTTCTTGGGTTTTTATCCCCTTTTTCAAGCTTTTCATGAGAGAATAATAGGATGGTACGTGATATCGATTCTGTTGCCAAAGATATTCTACTAATGTTCCTCGTTGAATATTAACCGGATTAATTGAAATAGTGTTAACTTGCATATCTATCAAAGTTTTAATAGAGCTAACGCAGTCATCGATTGCTGACTCTTCGCTCATGAAAGGAGGTTTAAATAATAAATATGCTCTAATACCAATATCACATTGCTTGCATAAATTAACAGCATCCAAGAATTCCTTGAAAGTCATGCCTTTGTTAATATAATTTAATCTAATATAATCGTTTACTGTCTCGAGTCCTATGCCAATTTCAACATGCCTACTCCCTAATTCAGACCTCATTTGGATTAGTTTATCTCTACTCAAATGCTCAGTACGAGATTCCACGACAACCTCAGTTATATTGCTAACATTTGCAATTTTTTCATAAATGAATTTTCTTAAATCTTCAGGAATTTCATCATCATCAAAGAAGCTACCAGAATTAAAAATTTTTAAGATGTAATTCTCCTTATCGTTTTGGATTTCTTCTAATTTATCATTCCAAGCACGCATGAATTGATTTTTTATGTTTCCTGAATTAATAGTATCAACGCATGAATCTTTAATGTACCCACACATTGTACAGCCACCTTGATCTCCTAAAGCCCAACTACATCCTTTTGATCTTAAAATAATTGTAAATTCTTTACCAATTTTGTCGAGTAAACGATCTTCCGATATCCAGTAAGTTACTGGCTTGTCTAATTTATCCGAAGGCAATCCTTTTAATCTATGAATGGATTTAGCTCGAAGCTTTTTTACTTTATCAATCATGCATGGCTCATTTTTTCTTTTTTTCATATATTTTAGCAATTCGACCAGTGCTAGAATTTTTAATATAAGGTGATCCAACCAACATCCTTGCAATTCCAATTATTTCCTCTTTGTTTTGATTCCAAATAAAGGCAAAATTATTTGGTTTGAGATCATCACTAAAATTAATAACTCCTGGTCTAAATAATGTATTTCCACTAATGTTTTCTCCATCAAATACTATGAAGTGAGTGCTTTTAATTAAATCTTTAATTTTATTTGAACCGTATATAGAAAGTTCTAATTGCCCAGATTTTTTAATAAACACGCCAACAATTTTTTTAGAATCAACATCCCTGATATTGATATGCGTTTTGTCCTTATTTGGATATACCTTAACTTCATTTGAAAATAAAGCTATTCCAATTCCTTTTCCAAATTGATAATCGAGGATTTTTACGAATTTGCGTATCCAAGATTTGTGATATTGGCTTTTCTTTGGTAGATCAGATGTATTAAATTTATCTTTACATTTAATTAGTAGATTTTCTAAAGATTTGAGAGAATTATAAGAAGTTACGCTATTATCCACTTCAGAAAAATAAACTTTATTAGGTAATGTGCTCATTACGTTATTTACTATTTCATGATATGCTTCTTTGGGAAGATGACAAATAATTGGGATTTCTGAATTATACACCATGATAATTTTTGCTAGCATCTCTTGAGCAATTAATATTTCTTCAGCATCCCATTCACCGGTTACTGAAATATCGTAACTATTTACGGGATAAATATTTTCTAATTGACGAGGTATTACTCCAAGAGGAGATGTTATTATAAACTCTTGAAAATCTGGGAATTCTTTGAATTTATGCAACACATCAAGGAATTTCTTGTGAGATTTTGATTCAGAATAAGGTTTCTTAGCAGAACAAGGAAATAATATGATTAATTTAGTCCAAGGTTCAGGTTCAAAATTTTTAATAATTTCTTCTCTATATTCTTGGAAGTCTGGACGATAATATGAGGACGGACCAATACTTACTATAGGTTTGATTTCTTGCATGATTGGGGTTTCATATCTAATTTCCTCAAAATATTGATGATCTACACATTTTAACATTGACATTAGGTTGGTATCATTCATTGATGACTTCTCAACAAAATTTCTATAATCCTCTGTTTTTATAAATTGCTTAATTTTATTCATTTGATTTTTGGCCGTGATCAAGTTATGAAGGGCTAATTGCTCAACTTTTTCTTTTGAAAATTTATCTGATGCTAATTTTTTTAATTTTCCTTTACAAGCGCAACAAGAACATGGAAAATATTGCATCTTATGAATTGGTGATAAATTTTCTATTGTGTCATAAAAGTTTTCAGAAGAAAGATACAACATGTATGAACTATCTATGAGATCAAATCCTAAATATATCAACACGGGATAAGATTTTGGTAGGACTTTACCAGATACCATGAATAGTAGATTTTGATCAACTTCTTTTCGAGTTTCAAAAATTACTTGTAAGACTTTTCGAAAGTTCCGTTTATATTCAAATAAATCACCAAAATTAAGGATTTTAACGTTAGGATTATTTTGGATTAAAGGGAAATATAGGTTAACTAATTCTGCATAACCAAAAAGTTTTATTGTAATACCAAAATTCAATTTTGGATTTTTAATCAGTAATTCTTGAGAAATCTTGATGTGGTATTCAACTTCTCTTTTAGCAAATTCTTTATTCATGACTGTTGTGGGATTATTAAAGGGGATTAATCCAATAATATTATCTTCAAGGAAAACATCTTTATATTCTCCTAAAATATCATGGAATTTTTCAAGTGTACCATAATGGGTATATAGAAATTCATTTTGCTTGAATTTTGCTCGTAAAAATGATTTTTTCAGAAAAATCTCGTTTGAAATCAAGAAGATTGGATGTTCTTCAAATTCTTCAAGAAAATCTAACATGTTTATTAGTGATCTTTTAATCGGAATTATAATATTCGGAGAACTCACGTATCTTTTTTCTTCTTTTGAAAGAATTATACGTCCAATTCTTGATAGACCTATCCTTTTTTTCACTAATTCAAAAAAAATCCTCATAGTTTCAATATTAAATAGTATGCCAATGTAATTAAAGTAAATTTTTTCATTACAAGTTTATTGCATGAATAATTCAAAGTTAGAAGATTGTAAAATTAGTATTTGGTATGAGTTCATCTAGTACGAAATTCGTGAGAGTATCTTCAATCTTTTCATTATATAATTTTTTGATAAATTTAGCGAAGTCTTCGATCTTTTTAACACGTACAACAGCAAAAAGGCCATATTGTTTACCAATTCTGAATAAATCAGTAATTTCTTTAATTTTTTCTAAATTTAAAGCAAGATCATCGTATTCAGAAGGATTACTTGGTTTGATTCTCACAGTAAATTTCCCCTTGTATCCAATAGCTCTAGGATTAAAGTTAATCGAATAATTTAATATGATCCCTGAATTCTCAAGGAGTTTAATTCTATTATAGATCGTAGGTTGGGAAATTTCCAATTTTAAATCTTGATTAAGAATTTTTTTAACTTCATAGGTAGAAATTGGTTTTAATCCTTGATTTTCCTGTAATACATCTAATATATTATAATCTACATCATCAAGTTCATAATTTGAATCTAATTGGATTTCACTTAGCTGGATTCCATTCATTTTATAGATGCGTATTATCTCAATCATTTGATATTTTTTAAAATATGATGTCGTCATGATTTGATCTATAGTATGTAAAATATCATGATACTGCTCGACTGATTTGAATTGGAATAAGCCGATTAACGAAAATTCTCCAAAAATACCATCTAAACTCTTCAATTGAGGGATTTTAATTAAATCTTGTACTAAATGTGGTTCTTTTGGATTAGTTTTAATTTCTAATATCACAATTTTCATTCTATTTCGACCTAATCTAGGATTTATATTGATCGTAAAGTTCTTGATTATTTGATTCGATATCAAACTAGAGAATTTAGTGTGAAAGGTTTGTCGAGTAAGACCTAGTTTATTAGAAATTTCTGAAATTCTTAGTTTGGAACGAGAATTTAAATTTTTAAGGAGAATCTGTAGCTCCTGTTCGTTTTTTAATTCCATTTTTTACCAACTCATCATACTTCACAAAATGTTATGAATTATATGTTAATAAATTCTTCATAATATTTACATTTTAATTAAAAAAACGTTTATTAATCAATTAAAATTTTATATATCACATCTAACAAAAGTGTTAAATATGGTAAATTATAAAGTTGCTGATGAAAATTTAGCAGAAAAAGGTAAAGAAGCATTATATATCGCTGAAAATAAAATGCCCGTCATTGCTAAAGTTATTCGAGAACGATTTGAAAAGGAAAAACCTTTAAAGGGCATAACAATTGCTGGATGCCTTCACGTAACAAAAGAAACTGGAATTTTAGCTCGAACTTTAAAAGCTGGCGGAGCAGAAGTCTATTTATGTGGAAGTAATCCTCTATCAACTCAAGATGATGTATCAGCTGCATTGGTTAAAGAAGGAATAAATGTATTTGCATGGCATGGCAATACTGATGAAGAATTTTATTGGTGTATCAGAGAGTGCTTAAAAGCTAAGCCTAATATTCTTATAGACGATGGTGCTGATATGATAGTTACTGCTCATAAAGAATTTCCTGAGCTAATTGAAGATGGGACGATCATTGCATGTCAAGAAGAAACCACCACAGGTGTAAAAAGATTTAAAGCAATGGACAAAGCAGGTGATTTAAAAGTTCCATTATTTCCAGTTAATGATGCTCGTTGTAAAAACCAGTTTGATAACGAATTAGGGACTGGACAAGGGATTGTTGCAGCAATATATGGAATGCATGTCTTATTTGCTGGGAAAAATGTGCTTATAGCAGGATTCGGACATTGTTCCTCTGGAATGGCTTTAAGAGCGAGAGGATTAGGTGCTAACGTTACTGTAACCGAAGTAGATGCAATTAAAGCACTCCAAGCTAAATTTAATGGATACAACGTAATGCCTATAAAAGAAGCTCTTCCTAATGCTGACATCATTTTGACTGCTACTGGATGTAAGCATGTTATTCCTCCTACCAAAGAAATGTTTGGGCTTTTAAAGGATGGTGTTATATTAGGAAATTTAGGCCACTTTGACATTGAGGTCCCAACCAAGGAACTTTACGAATATGCTAAGGAAATAAACCCAGTGCGTAAAGATGTTGAGGAACTAATCTTTCCCGATGGTAAAAAGGTTTACCTTCTAGCTAAAGGGCGTTTAGCTAATTTAGTACTCTCTGAGGGTCACCCTAGTGAAGTCATGGACATGTCATTTGGACTTCAGGCTTTAATGTCTGAGTATATTGTTAAAAATAAGAAAAATCTCAAACCAGGAATGGTTGACGTACCAACAGATATTGACGATAAAGTAGGAATTTTGAAACTTCAAGCGATGGGTATAAAGATCGATACTTTAACAGAAGAGCAGTATAATTACATCCACGGTTACGAAGAAGGAACTTAAATTTTCTTTTATTTTATTTTTTTTCGCCCTGCTGTACGTCCGGGCCAATATGATGGATCTGGTCTTTGTAAAGACCAAAAAGCAAGTAAAGGAAGTGGTGGATGATTATTTTTTCAGGAATATTGGCTTTAAAACGTTAACAACAAGATTAGATGCATTTCACGACTTTTTATTTTGAATAATTTTGTATTTTATATTTTTATGTAAGATTACAATAAAAACCTCATATACTTTCTTAATTTCTTGAAAAACTTCGTTATCAGTGAAGTAATGGACAAGTTATTAAATAATAAATAAAACCGAACATTATGATATTTATGAAAGTAATTTTATGCACAAAATACGGGCCTCCGGATGTTC
>JAGXNU010000122.1 GCA_019894815.1 Promethearchaeota archaeon | reverse complement strand
GCTCTGGTTTTTGTTGCATGTGCGATCATTTCGACGAAAGAACCCGTGTCAATTACTGGATTTCCTTCACGATCCAAATAAAAAATATTACCTTGAGTTCCCAATAAGGTTGCACCTTGTAATACGAGTTGAAAGGCACGATTCAATCGATTAACATCCCAGTCATCTTGGAAGTCACCTATAATAACAAAATCAGGGGTTTCATTTTCTCCAATAACATCATATTCTTGAAATTCTCGTGCCACTTCTTGCGTTGTAACCAAAAATAATTTTTTAGATGGATGTTTAGCTAAAAATTCCTTCAGAGCGATTATCGGACTATATATCTCGTCTTCTTGAATTTGAAATCCAAAATCTTTTAGAATGGTATATATTCCATGTGGTGATTTACTATCCGTGTTTGTAAAAAAAAGGATTTTCATTCCAATTTCCTTAAGATGAGAGACTGTATCAATAGCACCCTGTATAGGCGCTCCTTTAAAATAAAGAGTGCCATCAATATCACAAAGAATTCCCTCGATGTTTTTAAACAATGATTTCATGTATCACGAATTAAAATGGATCACGTTATTTAAGCATTAAGACTGAACATTTTGAATCATTAAAGAAGAAAGAAGAAAAAAGAGATTGATTGAAGGAATTTTGAGTTTTACTCCATTCCAATAGTGTGGAGAAATGAGAAACCATAATTTAGCATTACTGCCAGACTACTTCTTTTTTTCATATCACCTTTATCTATTTTTCAATTTTTTGTGGGAATTGACTCCCATAAAATAATAATGGTCAGTGCTTATAAATATTTGTATTTTTCAATAAAAATAAAAAAAACGCCATCTCTGTTGATAATTTATTCATGGACTTAGGAGATTGTTTATTGATTCAATTAAAAATGTGAAAAATGTTTAATTTGTATAATAATAATCAATGATGCATCCATACAATCATTTCACTTCTTCCTCTATGAGCCCAAACATGATATGGGATTGCTAAGAAGTCTTGTTCGGCATTTGATTCAAGATTTTGAACGCTTCCTGTGATTGTTACAATCCCATTTAATAATTCTTCTTGATATACATGATCTAGTTGTGTATTATCGTTTAACTTTAATTTCTCTATATTATCATTATCTATTGATTCAATACAATATACAATTGGACCTCGTTCTAATGCCACCATCCCCTTACAATCTTGAACCTTATCATGTGCCACTACGCGATGTACTGGCATTGGAAATTCAATTAAAATTCGATCTCCTTTTTTCCATGTTTGATTTATGATGCAATATCCTTCAATAATCTCCAAATCAATTAATTTATTGTTCACCTCTAATCGTACTTTTTCTTCAATTGGAGTCATGTAACGATATAGATCGCTTGGAACAGGATTATTCTGAGCCCAACCAGGAATTCTTAAGGCAATAGAAAATTCCATGCTTCGTGAGGGATTTACTTCAATTTCTACTAATCCCTCCCATGGATAATTTGTTTTCTGATGCATTTCTATAAAATTTCCATTTAAATCAATTTTAGCAGTGCTTCCAATAAATAAATTAATGTTAATCATGCTATCCTTAAGGGAATAAATATAACTTTGGATTTGAGGAATAAAACGAACAATATTTGATGGACAACAAGCAATGAAAAACCATTTTTTCCTAAATATATCTCCTTCTGAAGCAAGAGGATTTGGGTAGAAAAATTTATCTCCTTCTAAAGAAATTCCCGATAACAATCCATTATACAAGGTTCTTTCCAAGACATCAATATACTTGGAAGTTCCGTGTATTAAATGCATTCGAAAATTCCAAAAAATATTTCCAATAGAAGCACATGTTTCGTTATAAACACCCAATTCATTAGATTTTTCATAATAATTTGGTAAAATATATGCTTTATCAAAGGCTTCACCATTAGCGCTAGCACCTATACCACCTGTTATGGAGAATTTGTGCTTGATAACGTCATCCCATAATTGATTTAATGCTACAAGATATTTCTCATCATTAAAAAGTACGGCTATATTTGCCATTGCAGAATACATGTAGGTTGCCCTTACAGCGTGTCCTACTGCTTCCTTTTGTTCGGTAACTGGTTTATGTGTTTGATTATATCCAAATTTATCAGACCCCATCAATGGGAAAGCTTCCTTGCATTGGAGAACATAATCATCATATCCTTTTCTATCCTTAGAACCACGAATATCTAGAAAAAATTTGGCTAGATTAAGATATCTCTCATCTTTTGCAGAACTAAATAAACGGAGTAAACCAAGTTCTATTTCTTGATGTCCTGGAGGACTTTCATTTTTTCCATGACCAAAAATTTTAAGAACTAACTCGGCATTTTTTATTGCTACATTCAATAGAGTTTCTTTTCCAGTTGCTTCAAAATATGCGACTGCGGCCTCATAAAGGTGCCCCACATTATAAAGTTCATGACTGGCAATAGTTACCTCCTCCCATCTTTTTTTTCCAGATAATTTAGACGGATTTTCAGGATTAATTGTTCGATGAGTATATAAATATCCATCATCTTCTTGAGCTGCAGCAATCTTATCAATGATTTCATCAACGTATTTTTCTAATTCAACATGAGGTGTCAGTTTTAAGGTATAGGCTACCCCCTCTAAAATTTTAAATACATCTGAATCATCAAAGGGGAATTTTGAAGTTTGTTTTTTATCTGTAAGTCCACCAGCAATCTCAAAATTTGCGATCCGTCTAGATTTCTCACAACGTCTCAATACATGAGGAATTGTAACAAATGTGTTAGTTTCAAGTCGATTTCTCCAAAATTTATCGTTAAGTTTTATCAAATAAAAAGGAATTTGTTTTACTGGATTCACTGTATTCACATCACATTTTTTCCATGATATTTTGTTATTTATTTGTTATTTAATAGATATTTTGAAAATGTTAAAAATTTATAAAATCAAATGCTAATATATTATATCTCAATATTGCTAAATGATGATTTATAAAATGTATCAGATTGAAAAACTACAAGAAAATAAGCTATATATTAAAGCAACGGGTACATTTCCCCCCCCAGTTGCTGAGCGGTTTGTTAAAGAATTTAATGAACTTACAAAAAATGTAAAAGATGACTTGAGTGTTATCGTAGATATCACAGATGCAATATTATTGAAATTTGACTCTATTGAAATAATATTAAACTTACTCAGGGAGAACAACAATAAACTCTACCGTTCCGCATTTATAATTGGAAAAAATCCTCCTCTAGGCGAGGAATTTAAATATATTCTGGAAAAAGCAGCTTCCCCAAAAAGGAAAATTGTTTCGAGCTTAATTGAAGCTAAAAAATGGATTGGTGTAGAAGACGTAATTATTTAGAAAAAGGAACACAAGTGAAAATTGTTCGAATATTTTAATTATTCTTAACGAAACAAATAAAGAAATCTTTCCATGTAATATAAACAAGCCTGATTGTAAACTCCCGTGAAATAATAGTCTAGTACATGACCTGCGAATGGTAACAGAATTCGCACAATTTTAGTATTATTATAATGAAGGTATTTGTTTTTCAATGTTAAAGAAATACTAGGATTAACAATCCCATCACTACTACCGTGAATCACGAGACATGGAGGGCTTGATTGATTGACTAAGAGTTCTGGTTGGACTAAATCTTCTGAACCTGAAATATCAAGGATTGAAGTGGCAATTCCATTTGCAGGATACAACGGAATGATCCCTTTAATTGTCAGGGCTTGACTAAAAAGTGAAGAATAAGAAGGATGATGATATGCAAATGCCACAGCACACGCTAATTGTCCTCCTGAAGATCCACCGGTGATGAATACCGAATCAAGATTTGCATTATAGTCTAGTGAATAGTTTGCCAAATACTTTGTAAATATTCCTACGTGCCTCACCATATCATCGATAGTAAAATCTCCCTTGACGTTTTCAGGAGTTATCATCCCAAATGGCATTGAATTTTTTAAACCATACTGAATATCGAATACGACATATCCTTGAGCCGCGAAATACTTATTATTTTGAATCTTGTTTGTAAATCCTTTATCTGCCAAACTCCATCCTCCGCCGTGAATTGAGATTAAAACTGAATTATTACCGGGTAAGTTGCTTGAAGGAGGTATAAATGCATCGAAATATAACTTAACTCCATCTCCCTCATAATACAAAATATCTTTCATTATTTCGCATTTTTTAGGAGATTCTCCTAACAAATATTTTGAAATCGAATATGGGCTATCTAAAAAGAATGGTTGAGCACTTTCAATCTTCTCATCCCAATCTGAGCCAAAGGCATTTTCAAAATCAATATTTGCTTGAATTATTGAAGAATTGATTGCGAATAATGGCAACAAGCAAGTAATAATCGTGAAAATTCCTATGCTTGAATAGAAAATCAACCTGATTTTATCTGGTTTTGTTTTTATCAAGAAGAGTAAAAAGGCAATAAAAGCAAAAAAAAGGCCTAAGGACACTTGCGCAGCTGAAGCTAGCACTCCAGCAGCATAATTAGAACTACCATCTATTACTGAAAGCGAATAAAGAAACCCGAGTATCAAAAATGTTTTGCAAGTGAAACTTCGTTTTTTAGAGTAACTTTTAGTCGTAGATTTTTTATATTTCAAGTCTTTATTTCCTTGAATTGAAATCAACATATAATAGTTGACTATAAATCCACAAGTCGATAATGAAAAGAACCCAAAATAGCTTAAAATCGAATATAATGATATTTCAATTTGATAATAAGATGCCGAAATGAGGAAATTTCCTAAAAGCATGAATAGAGGGGATAAAATAGTAAGAATGAGATATAATTCGCTTAACTTCCATATATAATGTTTTTCTGATTCAAAACCAATGAAAAATGTTATACATATATTGTAAATCCAACTCACGAGAAGAAGTATCGCAAAAATATCAAAAATGTTAATTTCAAGAGCCATTAATACACAATATAAGACTTCAAATGAAAGAGCATAGATATTGAAGCAAACTCCAAGAAAGCTGAGTAATTTCAAATTCTTTTCTTTTTTTAAAAATGCAAAATGATTGATCATCTGGACTATATATTCCTCATCTATTAAATCAATATATGGAAGTATTTTTATTTTAATTTTATTTCCCCTTAACTTTTGATTAAAATCAAAAATCAGTTCCAGATCGGCGTAGAAAACAGTCTCTAATGTTATGGTTTTTGACAATTAGATAAACATAAAAATTTAAGAAGGAACATAAATAACATTAATTCTACAATTATTAGAGATTTGAACATTATCATGAGAGTCGCTTGTGACATAGATGGGGTACTTCTTGATACAATGATAACTTTCTGTGAACTCTTCAATAAAAAACATGGAACTTCTTATCAAAAAAGTGATGTGACCAATTGGGAATTTTTTCTTGACTGGAACGTCCCGGAGGATTACATTTGGGATATTTTTTATCAAATCTATGAAGACTCCATGCCAGTACCCTTTATTGATGATCAAATCCCGAACATCATGATGGAATTGAATCAAACACATGAAGTATCTATAGTATCAGCCCGAACTCCTGAATATAGGGAGTCCGTTTTAGAAAAACTACGGTTTCATGGAATATTGCAGGGTTTACATTACAATGAACTTATTCTTCTCTTTCATAAACCTTATGATCTAAAAATTAACCAAGATTTTGATGTTTTTATTGATGATAACCCTAATCTAGTGGAGTCTATTAAAGAACGAGAAGATAGAATTATAATATTGTACGATCAACCATGGAATCACGATGTAGAAACTGCTGAAAACGTGATTCGAGTTAGTAATTGGTCAGAAATCGCAGATTACTTCTTGATACCATAATAACTTCCATTTAGGTGCTAATGGTGTCCTCAGTCATCTATTTTTCAATTAACCTAATCTCCTTTTGCCATGATATAAAACTTACGATACCCCCCCAATAATAACAACCAGAGGGGAATTTGAATTGGTAATAATGGCAACGTAAAAGAGAATATAATATGAAACGCATACAGTGGCGAAAACATAAAGAAAAATGCGGGATACATCAATCCTGCGCAGAAACAGATTATGCTCCCAACCCCCATAATCTTGTACCGTATACCTAGTCCGGCAATGGCTATTATTCCGGCAATTGGTAAGAGGTAATAAAACGGCATAACACACCAGTAAGAGGAATATGTGCAATGATAAATATAGGACACAAAGGACGCAATAGCACCACTTATGCATAAAATCGGACTTATATCTTTATTCAACATGTTAGCCATGTTTTTATTGATGATAATCCTAGTAAATAAGAAATTAAAAAATTTAGATTTAATTTTATGAAACATTACCACTTTATAAGATTTCCTTACCATTTTAAGTGAAAATGAATTAATTTTTGAGAAATTGGGTCTAGAAACTAATCTGGTGATTCATGACAAGAATAACTTCACTAATCTTCACAAATCATTCGCTCTCTCTTTTGTTTTACATAGAATTATATAAAAATAATTATACAATATATTTAGTTTTGAGTGAAAATGGTATATAACACTGAAAATTTGACTTATAACAGAGATGTGC
>JAGXNU010000121.1 GCA_019894815.1 Promethearchaeota archaeon | reverse complement strand
GAGAATCGGGTACAAAACAAGAATTACAAGCAGGTGATATCATAGAAGAAGAGTTTAAACAATTTTGCGATGAAACTCACCAAGAAGAATATGTAAGTAGTCCTCATGCTTTTTTAGGAGGGATTCGCTATGGAGCAATGTTAGTATGTGTATCAATAATTTTATATTGGATGAGTTTGTTAATCGATTTGAATCTAATTCCACTCCATTACGATTATAGTGGTGTATTCTTACTTATTTCAATAATATTGATTATTTTTACTATAAGCTATTTTATCCTTGAGGTCATGAAGTACCATGAAACTTATGATTTCTTATTTCCAAATAGAACCTCAAAAAATGTTATTGGAACAATAGAACCTAAAGGAGAAATTAAGCATACCATAATTTTCTCTGCTCATCATGATTCAGCATTTGAGTTCAACACGTTCTATTATTTGAAGCGTTTTGGGCAGTTAATTATTAATATCGGATACATTGCAGTCGGTATTACTTTAATAGGAATATTATTGAAATTAATATTTTTTCTGCTAAGAATTGAATTTCCTATCTTATTTTTCGTTTTTGGAATTATTTTCATTTGTTTTACACCCATAGTTGCAGTTTACATTTTATTCCATAGTTATAAACCTGTTTTGGGAGCATTTGATAACCTTTCGGCGGTTAGTATTGTATTAGGAATTGGTAAATTCTTGTTTGAACATAAAGATGATGAAAAAAATTTTCCTAAGCACACAAGAGTAATATTAATTTCTTTCGCAGGAGAAGAATCTGGTTTAAGAGGTGCAAAACGTTACGTAAAGGCGCATTACGACGAATTAAAGAATAATGGAACGATTCTTGTTAATATGGACAGCATCGCTAAAAAGGATACTCTTGTAATACTAGATAAAGAACCAGGCATTGGAACAAAACACGATCCAACGATTTATGAACCAATTTATGAAATAGCACGAGAAATTAATCCTAAAGCAAAGATTGCTTCTTTATCATTTGGAGCAACTGACGCTGCTGCTTTTAGCAAAAAGAACATACCTGCAGCTTCACTTGGAGGTTTAGATCTTGGAACGGAATTAGTGCCATATTATCATACTCGATTTGATACTCCCGATGTAATTGAAAAAGAAGCTCTAGGACAAATGGCTGAACTTTGCTTGAAATATTTAATGAAACTTGATAATGAATAAATAAAATTAATCTCTTTTCTCTTTTTTTCTCTGTTCAAAAAGTAATATTATTTTTCTAATGTAGCTATCTATATCATTTAATATCTTTTTCGTTTCTGAATTCTCATTTACAAACAGAGCTAAAAAGGTTTTATCGGTGCACTCAATTATTATGATTGTTTGAGAAATTAGTTCAGTTATTATTTTTTTGAGTTTTAAACCGCCAGATGATTTACCTAAACTTGAAGCACTTTCTAAAACAGAAGCAAACATTGAAGAAAATACAGATTTGTCCAATGGAGCTTCTAAATTTTCAGTAATCATCCTCCCTTCCTTATAAGAGAAGATGACCCCATTTAAATTTCCTTTCTTTTTGATTTCATCTATTATTTGCTGAATATCCTTATCTCTTTGCTGTTCGGAAGACTCTTTTGACATTATAATCTCTTATTGTTGATAAATAATTTAATTAATCCGGTTATAAATTTTTATTATATGAAATTGCATGACTTTGAAACAGATCGAATAATTCAAGACTCAAATAAACACTTTATTGAAGAAGAACTTATCCCATTTTTAAAAATACCTAGCACGACATCAAATCCAGAAGGAATTTCTATTGCCAGAGACTACTTAAAGTCATATATTTCAAATGTGGTTGAAAAAACGATTGATATACCAGGAATCATTAATCCACTCACTTTCTCATGGATTAAAGGTGAAAGCAAGGATACATTATTGATTTACATGATGTACGACACTCAACCAGTTCATAAACGTGAAAATTGGATAGTGGAACCATTTGGTGGGGAAATAGCTGTCTTAAAGAAACCTTTGGATACTTTGGGAGATTGCATAATCGCAAGGGGAGCTTATAATTCTAAAACTCCATTAATGTGTTTTCTAAACGTATTGAGGATCTTGAAAGAAAGAGACCAGTTGCCAATGTCTCTCTTGTTAGTTTTTGATAGTGAAGAGGAACATGGATCTCCCACATTATTAAAATTACTTCACACAAAAAAAGAACTTTTCCATGATTGCGTAGATGCTTATTATCCCGCAATAAAGCAGGAAATCAATGAAACAGCCGTTTTAAAGTTAGGATATAAAGGGATCCTATCATTAACCATGATAGCAAGTACTGATAATAATGAAGTTCATTCTTCTTTTGGTTCAATGATTCCAAATCCTGTAAACGATTTAATTTCTGTTCTCAACTCAATATACGTTGATGGTAATTTTAAAATAGATTCCCTTAAGCAAACTTATAAAATTAACCAAGAAGAACGAGATATTATGAATAAACTAAGCTATAAAACATCTCTTGTTGCTCTTAAGAAAAAACGAGGAATCACACAATCACTAATAGCCGATAATGAAAAATCATTTTACAATTATTTATTCAACCCAAGTTTTAATATCTCTACAATAAAATCAGGATTTTTAGATGGAGGGATTAAAAATGCCGTTCCTAATTCTGCAGAGTGTAATATTGACATTAGGTATGCTCATGACGTAAGAATTGAAACTTTATACCAAGAGATTGAAAAGATCGTGGATAATTTTAACAAGAATTCTATTTCTCACATTGATTTGATAAAGAATATTGGCTATAGAGGTTCACGTGTTAAAAGAGATACTAATTTAATTTCAAGCATGCACAAAAGTTTCGAACTTTTAGGCGTTAAATATGAAGAGTGGCCATTAAGCGCTGCTGCTGCTCCTCTTAGTCGCATAAAAAATGAATTAGGATTAAATTTTGTCGTTGGGGGGCTAGGAATTGGAGGGAATGCTCATGCGCCAAATGAATTCATTCAAATTGGATCAATATTAAATGCTCGTCGGTTTATCTACTTCTTTTTGCAATTCTATGCTAAATTGAATAAAAATAGAAGAGATCAATAGGAATAAAAGAGTCCTTTGAATCCTCTTGCCTTAGTTTTAATAGCTTGGTGGGGACATACTTCCAAACAACATAAACATGATATGCATTCTTTCATATTAAATTCGGGAAATGTATCTTCTATAAAATCAATAGCATGTGCAGGACATATTTCAGCACACATTCCACATTTTTTACACTTCTTCTCCGTCATGATTGGGACTTTTTTTGTCACCTTGTAGACGATCCTACCAGTTATCAAGCTCGCAAATTTAGTCATTGACTTTCTAGGCATCTTGAACTTTGGAGCTATTTTTTTTGCTTCTTCTAGTGATATGCCTACGATTTCAATATCTTCAAGATTTCCAATACCTAAATTCCGCCTATTTGCAGATTTTAAATGAGGAACATAATTTAATCCTTTAAATTTCCCAATAGCTAGTGCAACTACATCTAAAGCTAATTCATCGGTTCCAACTAAAAGCAAATTCCATTCTTTCATTGCTCCTGAGACAGGACCCATGGATCCATACATTACCTTCTCTAAATCGTACACTGTTAATCGAAATGGTTTATTTTGAATTACCCAGGCATAATTATCTGCTAATGCATCCCCAAATTGAGCAGGTGTTTTTCCTAAAAGGTGAAATTTAGCTTTAAGTCCTCCAGGAATGATCCCCCAATAATTCTTGATGGCCCCTGTTATGGTTGCTTCTCCATGTGTTTTTAATTTAGGTAAATTAATTAACAAATCACAATCTTTAACAGGTTTCGAAACATAGTAATCTTTTAAAACAATAGCATCATCAATTGTTTCGTGAATGGGAACTTCTTTCTCAAAATCAACAAATTTTACCCCTTTTTTCTCTGCGACCTCATAAAGTCCTATCTTTTTTGCAATTTTGGATGCAGTAGTTTTGATTTGACCCGGTGAATCTCCAATGCTTACATTTTTCATGTCTATACCTTTTTTTGTAAGGTAAGATAATACGCCTTCAACAAAAGACGGTTGCGTACAAGCATCTTCAGTTGCTCTTAATAAATTCGGTTTTAATAAAATATTGCTTAAATCTTGAAGTTTGAACTTGAAATCATCTTCAATGAGTTCAATCCCTTTAATAATAGCTTCTTGGATATTTTTATAATCTTCTATGTGAACAATACTTATTTTGGTAGTCATTGATATCCCATAAAATAACCCTTTTTTTTAATAATATTTATATGATATTTAAATTAAATTAATTAATTTCGGAAATAAAAAAAATAAAAAAAATAAAAAAAAAAGCAATTTATGTTTCCGAATGATTTTTAATAAGCTATTTTTATATTATTTATATTAAGTTAATAAATCTTGAAAAGTAAGAGATTATTATTAAACAATCCGTCAATTACACTAAGAAGTGATAATAAAAATGGTTGCGGGAAGCGATGAAAAAAGCGATCTCATGTTCAAAATTTGTCTTTTTGGGGATGGTGGGGTCGGTAAGACCACTTTAGTAAATCGCTATCTTACAGGGGTCTTTAAAACTGATAGTTCTATAACCATCGGAGTAGATTTTCATATAAAGAAAGTAAAAGTGGAAGATTATACAATAACACTCCAAATCTGGGATTTTGCTGGAGAAGAAAGATTTAGATTTCTCTTGCAAAGCTATGTACTTGGTGCCTCTGGTGGGATATTCATGTATGATATTACGCGATATTCTAGCATGAAAAATTTTGAGGATTGGATTGAAATATTCAAACGTGGTTTTAATGGAGATCAGAATCAATTACCCGTTATTATGGTTGGGGGAAAATTGGATCTTCGGTTTAAGAGAGCTGTTTCAAGTAAAGATGCTTTTGATATCGCTAAAAAACACAATCTTTATGGATTTATTGAAAGTTCTTCTAAAGATGGTCAAAATATCGAAGAAATTTTTCATGAATTGGCAAAATTAATGATGCGCCGGGCAGGTATCATCAAAAAATCCCGCTAAACGTTATTTGGTTTAAAGAAGAAGATACTTATCTTTTTCTCTATTTCATTTCTCCCTTGCTAATTAAATTGAGCAAGTAAGAAGCGTGCAAATTTTTATTCGCTATATAGTAGTACTCTCGTTCTTCATTTTTTGATTTTCTATTAACTAATTCAAAAATTATAAGGTCTTGGTTTTCATCAATACTATATTTGTAGGAATATATTATCATTCTATCTGATAAGTATTCAACACGTTTATTTTGGGATTGTGCTGTATTGATTTTCGATGCAAGATCCATAGCAAAAGTTTCATTTTTTTCTCCAACTAAGAGTTCGATTTCTCCAATACAACCAAAATTATCAATTTCTTTTAATTTGGATTTTTCCAACTTGAGACAACCTCCTAAAATTAATATTCATACTAAAAATAATAATTCACAATACAAAAAAAATATAAAACTTATGAATTATAAAAAAATGTAAAAACCCATCAATCCGTGATAATCAATAATACAAAAAAGTGGGAAAATTAGTTCTTTTTTTTAAAAATTGCATCTAAATTTTCAATAACCATATTCGGGATAAGATCTCGATCAATATCAGGATCTTTTTTTACTTCTTCCATCATCTTAGTAGATGTTACACCCGTTAAAATAAGTATAGTCTTCACTCCCGCTCGATTTCCAGCAATTATATCCGTGTTCAAACGATCGCCAAACATTAAAGCATGTTTTGGAGAGATATTATATTTACGTAAAATTAATTCAATACCAGTAGGTTGAGGTTTTCCAAATATAGTTATGGGTTTTATTCCCGTGCATACTTCTACCGCTTTTACCATTACTCCTGCCCCAGGCAAAACTCGATTTTTTGCGGGTAATGTTGCATCATCGTTCGTGGCATAAAAAAGAGCTTTTCCTTCCAAGATGCATCTTTGAGCCATGGTTAAATCGTGGTAGTTAAATTCTCTATCTAATCCAACAATTACAAAATCAACCTTTGAATATTCTGATTCTGAACTAATAATTTGATGTCCTTTAGCTTTTAGTTCTTCACGTAACCCTATCTCACCAATTACAAAAATATTCGAATTTGGCTTAATACGAGTAATTTCTTCTGCCGTTATGGATGCGCTCGTGTAAAATTCAGAAGGTTTACTTGAAATATTAAATTTTTTTAAAAGATCAGCATACATCTGCCGAGTTGCAGTCGAATTGTTTGAATTGTAAGCGATAATTATTGATTGGTCCTTTAAGCGTTGAATATTTTTATCTACATTAGGAATTAAATCTTTTCCCCTATAGATAACTCCATCTAAATCAAAAATGGCAATTTTTGTACCGTGTAATTCTTTAATTAATTCTGACATTGTTTTAAATTTATCACATTCACTATTTAGAAATTTTTAATTGAATTTGATTCAGTATTACCATCCCACTGGCAATTGTAAAATTGCTATGAAGAATTGAATCCCAATAGGAATTAGTATAGGATTTAAAATGTTATCGGCAGTATACGTAGGATAATAATCTGTAAAGAAAAATATAGCCGCTCCAATTAATGCATAGATAGGACCTACAAAAATCAATCCAATAGCATATGCAACCACTATTCCTGCTATAAATC
>JAGXNU010000120.1 GCA_019894815.1 Promethearchaeota archaeon | reverse complement strand
GGAAAAGGGAGAAAAATTATTTCAGGAAAATCGGTTTGAAGAAAGTGTCAAAAAATATGAAATGGCATTGGAAATCGCAAATAAGATGTTCCCATCGACAGAGAATGATGAAGAAGTTAGTAAAATCAACTCAATAGCTGTAAAGACAACAAATCCTACATTCATAGAGAGGATCAAACCAATTTTAGATAAGGGAAAAGAATTAATTATCAAAGAATTTTACGAGGAAGATGTCAATATTGTAAACGAAGCTATTGATATCTTTGATAAAGCTCTAAATATTTCAGAGAAAATGGCCGATGCTGAAGATAAAACTCAAAAAGTAGAAGAAATAAGGGAATTGATTAATAGGACATGTCAGGCAAGAATAAACTTACTGAAAGATAGATCTCTACAACAAATCGCTCAAAGAGAATTTGAGAAAGCAGTTAATGAATTATACTCCGCGATTAGTATAGCTAAACGGATGGCATTACCTGAAGGAAGAAATGAGGTTTTCAATGATTTGAAAGGTTCTGTAAATAAAGTTTATATTTTGCAAATCGAAGAAATTCTCATTCAAGGTCAAAATTTCTTAAATCAAAAAGATTTTGATAAAGCAATTGATCTGTTTAATAATGCACTCAAGATGACAGATAAGATGTATCTCACTAAAGAGATGGATCAAGTAGTGAGTAAAATTAAAAGTTTGGTTTATCAAGCTGAACTAAAAGACTTGGTAGGGAGAGGAGATTTAACAGAAGAGCAAAAAAAATTCGAGAAAGATCTTGAGAAGTTAAATAAGAAAATGGAGTATGCTAAAACCATTGACGATATCGATCGCCGATATGACGAAATGGATAAAATTAAAAGATCTATTGACGAGATACATTTCTCAGAAATTAAACTTTTAGTCGAAACGGGTGTACAACTCTCTGAGAATAAAGAATTCCAAAACGGATTTGAAAATTTCGAAAAAGCAATAAAAGTACATGAGCTCATTGAGAGCCCAGAATTCAAAAATAGAGTCCCAATTAGGTTTAATTATAAAAATGAATTAATTAAAAAAGCGAGAATTGATATATTAGAGAAAAAACTTGAGGAAGCAATTAAAAGCTGTGAAAAAGCATTAGAATTGGATAACTCATTTATTGATGCTTATTATCACATTGGAGTAGCTAATATAGGAAAAAAGGAATATGATTTAGCGAGATTGTCTCTTAGAAAAGCCATAGATCTCAAACCAGATCATTCTGAATCCTGGAATCTTGTGGGATTTACTCACGAACAGAAGAAGGAATTCGATAGTGCATTAGCAGCATATGAACAAGCCATTAAGTACAAAACTGATTTCGCTGAAGCATACTATAACAAGGGAAATGTTTTGAAAAACAAGTTGCAGAATGAAAAAGCCATAAAATCATACTTAAAAGCTATAGAATTCGATCCTACTCTATCGCTTGCTTGGCTTTTTCTGGCATCAGAGTTTTTTGGTAAGAAGGATTATGATAAAGCAATTCATCATCTTAAAAAGGCAATGGAAATTGATCCAAGTTTAATAGAAGGATTCAAAGGTCAAGTAGATCTATTGGAGCAAACTATTAAAACCATGAGTAATCGATTAGAAGAAATGTATCAAGATAGATGATGAAATAAGAAGATATAAAATTTTTAGTACATAAATTGGGTCTATTTAATTTACTAAGTTTTTGCTAAAAACTCATTGCTTTAAGGAACTTTGGCCACATCGTTGCTTTAGACAAGAGGGGTAATTGTGCAAAAAGGCGTTCTCCGACCCATCTGTCATTATCGGTGTTATAAGAAGAAAGGTCTTGGATCATCAATACTTCGTAAACGAATTTTCTCACTGTTTTATTTTTCAACAACATCTCTGTATAGGCGTTCCAAATATTTTTCATTGAGTTTTTATTTCCATAGAATAGATATTCACAAGCATTACCATTCCGAAAATAGCCATCGAGCAAGAGTCGATCTATTTCTTGATCATACTTAACCAATTCTGAACTTGAAAACTCTGTATTATTCGATAATAAGGGTTCTATTACTCTTGAAGCAATATCAGCGCTAGCTAGTCCACATAACATCCCTTCATAAAAAAATGGAGTGACCAAACCCGCAGCTTCTCCCAAAACAATGATTCTATTATTAGTCATTTTACTTATTGGATGTTTAGAAATGTCCCCTATAACGATGTTGTTCAAATCCCAGGATATACCTTTTACATATTTCTGAATTATTTCATAATTCCTTAAAATTCTATCTAATTTATCCTTAAGTTGAGCAGGAGTTTCCTTATTACCTAAATATCCTGTTGAAACTCTTCCTTTTCCAACATTAAAAAAGAATGGGCCATCAGAACTTATATTAGGGTTGAGATGGAACATGTATTGAAAATTAAAATTCTCATCCAAAATGTTCTCATCCACATCGGAATTAAGATAAATACCCATATATGAATCAGGTACTTCGAAACCAAGGGATCTTTGTAAACCAAAACCTCTTGACCCCGTAGCTAAAACTAATAATTTAGTGGAATATGACTCACCTTTATTATTAATAATTTCAACATGATCACCATGTTTATTAATTTTTGAGATTTTTTCATTGAATCTTGTATCACAACCTTGATCTTCGGCGTATTGAATTAATTTTTCAATGAACTTTTCCGTGTGTGAAATCTTTCCTAACGGTTTGCCAAATTCTTTATAGTCTATTAACCCATCGTTCTTTTCGGATTTATAATTTAATACTTTCCAAGGTCTTGGAAACGCTTCCTCGTCTTTCCAGATAAGATCGTCGATGAAAGGTTTGTTATGTTCAGCAAATATGTTTACTCGCTCAGGTATCTTTTTATTATAATCTTGTGCTTCGATTAATAGAACTTTTGCATACTTAGAAGCTTTATATGCAAATGAGGCACCACATACACCAGCGCCAATTACGATTATATCATACATGATTAAAATATAAAATTTATTAACCTAAAAAAAGATTTTTTTACCTTTAATATTCTGAATCATCTGGTTAAATTAATGCTGTATTTTTTGGTTAATTCAAATAATATTTTGAATCGCTCTGGAAATCTTTTCCAAATTAACCTCTGCCATTCCGAGAGATACCGTTGAATCAAAATATAGCACAACTAGTAATGGATCAAGTTTCCATGGAATGTTGATAACTCTTGAAAATATTTTCTGATCGTTTTCCAAGCTGTAAAAAGTAGTACTATATTCAGTTGCAACAACATGTCTTATTTCAAATTCTTTTAATGAAGATAGGAGAATATCTTGTGGTAAAGATGTATAGATAACATTACCACTGATTGAAAAAAGCGCAGAACCCAGAATTTCATTCTCGAATATGAGGTTTTTCATCATTTCTATAATTTTGGAATAAAATGGCTGACTCTCAATGATTTCTTCGGAGCCTGCTATAATTGAATGAATTTGTAGATTAAACATGGTGTTTTGAATTTCTTCATATTCTTCAACTTTATTATTCTTTTTAAAATCTTCAAATGCTTCGATAATACCAATCAATCTCGATTTAATGAACAACAAGTTAGCACTTGAGTCGGAAAGGATTGCGAATATAAAATCTCCCGCTACCTTAAAAACAAACCGAAAACCTCCCATATCTAGAATTTCGGGTGTTTCCTTCATTATTACACTTTCAGAAAAGGAGAAAATTGCTGAAAAGAAGGGTGTGATTAAATTTGCCTCGATGTTTTTAAATTTATCAGTAAAATTCTGTGAATATAAGCAAACTCCCGATTTTTGTAAAATGAATAATGAATGAATCAGCATGTTTGTTAGTAGATGTTTTTTATATAAAATATGTAAAAAGCACGAGTTTTTAAGTGTTTCCTCTCGAATTTATTAGATCAAATAAGGATCTTATATTGAACTCTTCTTTTTTTATTTCTTGTATTGATAATGAGGAGCCATCTCTTTTTTTAAATTTAGTTAATTTGATTATTCTAGCTTCATTGGGGCCCATGGAGAAAAAATTATCAGAAGCAACAAAATCATATTCTTCAGAATCTAAAAAGACGAACAGAGCTATAAATTCATTTGAAACTTTAATTTCAACATTTAATTCTGTTAAATCTTCATCCTTGATTATTTTTATATCCCATTTTATAGATGGATCCTGTAAGTTAAACTTCTTAGGCGCATCAAAAAGTTTCATGCCTTGATCAATAATTAGTTTCTTTTCATCATCGGTTTTTAGTTGATAGAATATGATGTGATCATGCAAATTTTCTATTACTTCATTAATTTTATTCACATCTAATGTTCCAACCATTTTTGATGACAGAGGGGGGATATCAACTTCATAGACATCATCATGTATTTTATTCGATTCTGAATTAAACATCTTCCATTCGAATATAACCGACTTTTTTTCTTTTAAATCGTTTGTTACCCAAAATTCTACTGAATTTTTATCTTCTTTTATGCTAGCAAAAACATTTTGATAAAATCTTTTGGCAAAATAATGCAATGCTTTCCAACGACCATGATAGTCTAACGATGACCAACTGGCTACTGGCCAACAATCATTTAATTGCCAGTATAATGCGCCCATGCAGTGAAAATCATTTCGATTACGTCTCCAATGCTCAACACCATACTGAATTGCTTCTGCTTGAGTAATTTGAGATAAAATAACTTGATTTTCAAACTCAAGAGGAATTTCAAATCGTTTCTTCATGTAATCTAATATTTTCTTATTCCCAGCAGAATTTTTTTGATGGTTTTCCATGATTGGCGAGAAGAAATCAAATTGATCTGTAGGGCAGATTTCTTCAATTGTTTTGATAGAAGGGAAGGATTCATATCCAAATTCGGACATGAAGCGCGAATTAAATTTCCGATAGGCTCTAAATGGTTTATTTCTATGCCATACATCCCAAAAGTGTGAATCACCAATATCGGGTGAGTTTGAATTTTGTGTTCCAAGACTATCTCCCACAAAGCCGTTAGAAGGAGAACTAGGCCAATAAGGATGATTAGGGTCGTAGGTAATTATTAGCTCGGGTAAAATTTTCTCAATGACTGTTAAATATCCCGATTTAAATTCATTTATTTTATTATCTTGAGTAATCCCCGCATTATGTAATTCCCATTTCCATAACCATTCAATTTCATTATTTCCGCACCATAGCGCCAAACTAGGATGATTTCTTAATCTCTTCATGTTTTGAGTAGCTTCTACTTTAAAATTCTCAATAAATTCTTCATCATGAGGATAAACAGCACACGCAAATGGGAAATCTTGCCATATCAAAATACCTAACTCATCACATGTATCGTAAAACAAGTCATCTTCATAGATTCCACCACCCCAAACGCGAATCATGTTCATGTTAGCTTCTTTAGCATTTACTAAATTTGATTGATAAAGACCTCTTTTTTTCCCTCTTGGAATAAAACTATCAACTGGAATCCAATTAGCCCCTTTAGCAAATATAGGAACGCCGTTTAACATGAAGTAAAAAGATTCTCCCCATTCGTCAGCATTTTGTATTAATCGAATCTCTCTTATGCCCACCTTCTGCTTTAAGGAATCTATCATGCCATTTTTACTAATTATAACTGAAAGATCATATAGATAGGGGGTACCAAGATCATGAGTCCACCAAAGATATGGGTACTCAATTGTAAACTCAACTTTTGGGGCCAAGATGTTGATAGATTTCTCATGAGTAAATAATTTACCATCAGGGGCTTTTAAATCCACTTTTAAACTGTAATTTTTTAGCTTACTGGTTGATAAATCGGATTCTAAATTTATTTCGATGGTTAAATCTGCTGACATGACCCCAAGATCAGTAATATCCTTTAACTCAGATGACTCATTAAGATTTTTATTATAATATAGTTTCTGAGTAATGTAAATAGAATCGATTTTAATACTATCGTAACCAATTAGTTCAACAGGTTTCCATATTCCTATATCGGGTAATTTTGGTCCCCAATCCCATCCAAAAGAATACTGTGCCTTGCGTAGATATGGTACTCCAGGAATCGCAGCATAACCCGTGTTTAAATTAATACCACATTTTTCTTTCTCTTCCCGAGCTTTTATTGTTGGACTTTTAAATTTAACAGTTAGTCTATTTCCTTTACTTCTTAATTTCGATTTTACTCTAAAATCGTATTTAACAAACATGTTATTTGTAGATCCAAGATTATCCCCATTTAAAATAACTTCTGATATGGTATCCAGTCCGTTAAATCGGAGCAATATTACTTTGTGCTCTAAAAAATCTGGTTCGAGATCAAATTCGGTCTCATATATCCAATCTGATTCGTAAACCCACGAGACCTCGTGCTCTCTTAATCCGTAAAATGGATCCTCAATCACTTCATTGTCTATTAAAGTTTCAAAAACAGACCCAGGAACCTTTGTAGGCAAATTTAGGTCTCTTTCTTCATGCAACAGTGTCCAGTTTTCCACTAAACTAATCTTATCTACTTTTTCCATGATCAACTTTTAATTATATTTTTTTATGTAGAGCTCTAAAACAGAAGTATAGCATTGTTGATATGAAATAAGAAGTTATATAAAATAAATAATGTCAGTAATCTAACGGTTTTTTATTTTTTATTGTTAGTTGTGAATTATCTTTCATAATAAAGA
>JAGXNU010000011.1 GCA_019894815.1 Promethearchaeota archaeon | reverse complement strand
CCTTACACTATTTTTAAAATCCATTTTGATCACCTAAATGTTCTTCATCCATTAGTTTAAGATAAATTTCTTCAAGAGAGTGAACGGTTCTTCTCACCTCTAATATATTAGCATCCAATCTTACTAATTCTTTTACGATCCTTGGAGTTGTTTCATCTATATTATCAGAGTAAATTATAATATTTTTATCTTCAATCTTGTATTTTTTTATGTAGTCTAATTTTGATAATGCTGCATTGATTTCTGTGGATATTGGGTCCTTTAACAAACACTTTAGTTCTTGAGCATCCCATAAATCCTTTCCTAACTCACTAGGTTCGCCAATTCTCTTAATCTTTCCGTAATCTAAAATAGCTACTCGATCGCATATTTTTTGTACCTCTTCCAAATTATGACTATTGATGAATATCGTTCTATCATCTCGTTTCAATCCTAAAATGAGATTTCTCACATGAACGGAAGCTGCGGGGTCTAGTCCTGCTGTAGGTTCGTCAAAAAATAAAATTTCCGGATCATGAAGGATAGTGCGAGCGATAGCTAGTCTTTGTTTTTGTCCTTTAGAAAGTTTGCCTGCTTTCATTTCTTTTCGTTCAAGCAGTCCCATTTGCTTCAAAGTAGTATCAATTCTTTCTTCAAGATTATTTAATGCATAAAAACTACCAAAAAATTGTAGATTATCATGGAGAGTGAGGTTTTCATAATTGCCATGGTTTTCTGTAAGAAATCCTAAATCTCTTCTAAATACATGAGCTGTGGATTTATTTAACTCTTGATTTTTGATGTAAATTTTACCAGAATTTAATTGAAGGATACCTGCGATACATCTAATGGCTGTAGTTTTTCCAGCTCCGTTTGGTCCTAACAATCCAAAAATTTCTCCTTTATTGACTTCAAGAGAGACCCCTCCCAAAGCAATGACATCTCTCCTCTCTTCAGGCAATTTTTTGTTCTTCTTATTATAGAAAATTTTTACAACATTTTCAAGTCTAATGACAGTTTCCATTATTTTAAGCCAAATAATTAATTCAGTATAATTGTCTTGAATCGAATTATAAAATCAAAACCTATATAAAAACTTGTCTTATTAAAATTCACCATAAAATTGGTTAATTTATTCTTTATAATGATCTCTAATAAAAATTTATGCTGTTTATTTTAATTTCTAACTGTTTTGAGATTTTTTATTTTTCAGGATTTGAGGTTTTTAAATTTTTTAATACCACACATACCCTTTCAACACTCTTTACATCGCTTCTTCCCCTGAAATTTTCGATTAAAGCATCCAATTCCGTTATTTCGGGTATATTTACCTTCACTAGTACTCCACATTGACCTGCAAGAAAGTATACTTCTTCACATTGAGGTATGATTTGCGTTTCACGTAATAAATCTTTCATTTCAGACTCGTTCCTTGGAATCAGGGTAAGAAAAGCTATTATACATCTTTCTTCTTCACGGCAGATTTTAATTGTAAATTTCTCGATTACCCCCTCTTCTTGGAGTTTTAAAACACGTTTTCTTACTGTTGATTCAGACAAGCCCACATCATCTGCAACTTCACGATATGGCCTTCTAGAATCTTCTATAAGCATTTCTAATATTCTTTTATCTTTATCATCCATATTTTTCATTTCTATTCTTTCCTATGGGGTTTTTTTTACAAATATATAAAAAAAATTTTAATTAAAATTTTAAAAAAATTAAATTACATTGAATAATTTACGTATTCGGGGTATTCTCCAAGTAATGGTGCGAAAAGTCTTTCATACTCAACTGCCATACAATGAATACCTGCTGCTTTAGTAGTTTTCTTGATCTCTGCAATAAAGGGCTTGAAAAATTCAATGTTTATCTTGTCAATAGCTGCATATTTGCCAGGTTTATTTCCTTTATTATCCTTTTCTGCTTTTTTAAGAGCTTTTAAAAGATCTTTTGGAACGCTAACTCCAGGGATATAATTATCAAAGTACCAAGCTATTCCGTGACTTTTTAATGGAAAGAGTCCAAGAAGCACTGGAACATTATATTGTTCTAGATCTTTTAGGAAGTCTTTTGCGTCGTCAATATCAAACGCTGTTTGCGTTTGGATAAAATCAACACCACGATCTATCTTACGACCAACCTTTAGGATTTCTGGTTCGCGAGGGTTACTATTAGGGTTAGCAACGCAACCAAAATTCATTTCTATTTTACCTCCCTTTAGCTCATTCCCTTCGTAGTCAGTTCCTTCGTCAATCATTATAGAAAGCATTTCACAGAATTGTGTACTATCAATATCATAGACTGCACGAGCCTTTTTGTGGTCTCCAAGAGCCGTATGGTCCCCTGTGAGAGTTAGAATGTTTTTAAGCCCCAAAATTGCACCAGATATTACATCCCCAAAGAGGGCAACTCGATTTCGATCCCTAACTGTGACTTGCCACACTGCTTCAATTCCCGCGTCTTCTTGAACTTTATAGCTTGGAACCAATGACGACATGTAAGCATCGCCTTGTGGTCCATCCGTTACATTTGCCGCTACGATTCTTTTGGTCTTTTTCATTTCCTTTGCGGAATGGATAATCTCGCTAAGATCCAAGATTTTTTTTGGTTCGAGTTCGCCCGTGAAAACAAAATGACCTGCTTCGATCGCTTTACATAATTGACTATATGCCTTTCTTTTTGCCATTTAATTTTCCACCTCCTCTTTTTCTTCTTCGTTAGTATATTCTTTATTAATAACTAAGAATCCCGGACTGGTAGACGTGCGAAAGTCCCTTGGAGATCTGTATTTTTTAAAGAGATCGAGTCTATTAAATTCTTTTAGTCTTGTCCATATGCGCACCCACGCGCAAGGAATCGTATAGCCCCCTACTTCACACATCCCATCCACCATTCCTCCACAGGGGCCGTTACTTAAATGTTTAGCACATCCTGCTCGAGGACATAATCCTCCCGTCTCTCCAATTATACAATCTCCACACTCTTCACAATATTCAATGAAATTATTCTCACCACTGTTTTGTACACCTCCAAACATGCTATCTTGGGCAGGGAACGTTAACTTACTGGGAAGCACTTTATTCAGCATTACGACACCAAGTCCACAAGCAAGAGAAACAATAGCTTCGTAGTCGTCGATGTAAGGTCGCACTGTTGTTGCTGCAATTCTATCGTCGCACTGTCTTAATACCGTTATAGCCTTCCATTTTAACTCCTTACCTTCAGTTCGGGCTTTTAGTTCTAAAAGTTGTCCAAGAACCTTTGCTTCATTTATGGATCGTGGTGGTTGACAGCAACCATCGCATCCCGCTATTAATATCTTGTTATAGCTCTTAACCATTTCATAAATTTCGTTTATGTCTTTTAGTTGTGTAATTATCATATCATACACGCTTTTTATTCTTGTTTTTTCAGATTTTATTTTAAATTGTAAAAAAAAATTATTATATTTTTAATTTTTCCATTAATTTTGTTGGTTTTACGGCTCGCTGCTTTAAAGCTAGCTTTGTTGTATCGACTCCAAAAGCGATTGCTATTAATTCTGCTAGATATAAAACGGGAATGTCAAGTTCTTTCTCGCTTTTTCTGGAGATCATTTTTTCTTTTCTATCATATTGAGTAGCACAAGCGGGACAAACAGCAACCATTCCATCTACTTCTTTGTCGAGATCTTTTAATTCAGTCATTTTTTCTTCGACTAAATTCATTCCTATCTCATCTTGTAGTCTAGCACAAAATCCACAGCATTCAAGTTTAGCTGCAAATTCTAGAGGTGAAGCTCCTATAGCTCTTAGTATTTTATCCATGCTCTCAGGCCGTTCGGGATCATCAAATTGCATTATTTTTGAAGGTCTTATAAGATGACAACCATAATGCGAAGCAATATTTAAACTATCTAACGGTTTAACAACTTTGCTTTTAATCTTCTCAAGCATCTCATCTTGGCTAAACAATTCCGCGAAATGAAGAACTTTTGAAGTCCCCTTATATTCGATTCCAAGCTTGCCTAGAATGGCATTAACTCTATCAAATGCTGCCTTATTTTCTTCTAATAAAACATAAACCGTTTTTAAGGTCTCATAACATCCAGAACACACGGTCATAATGTCTAATCCAAGTTTTTCGGCAATAGCTAGGTTTCTCGCTCCTAATGTTAACCAAGTATCAATATTAAGCGATTGAGTTGCTACAGGATCAGGACAACATCCCGCACCCTCCATCTCCTTATAGGTTATTCCTAAGATTTCAGAGATTTCTCGAAAGGCTTTTTCAAAATGTGGCATTTTCAAAGGGATTGTACACCCTAAATACAACGCAAATTCCATTATTTTTCATCCTCCTCTGCTTTTTTTATTAAATTCCCTAGTCCGGTCTCTTTTATTATGAATTGAATCTCATCTAAATTAGGACCTACGATCTCTGGTAAGTCCATTTTATTTCTTCTTCTGTCTATAGTAGTTTTCATTCCACCAGTATATGGTATTACAAAACCGTTATTATAAATTGTATTTATCGTAGCAGAATATTCTATCGGCACATTTCCTTCTTTCACTGCCATATTTCTTAGGAGCGCTAAGATAAAGGAATAATCTACATTCTTTGGACACCTCTCTGTGCACCGATGGCATAGTGAGCATGTCCATATAGCGTTGCTCGATAACACTTCGTCTCTTAATCCAAGAAGGCATGAAGCAACAACTCTATGAGGTTGTAAATCAACATATTCCGTTACTGTGCAACCAGAGCTACATACTCCGCATTGAATACATTTTAATAAAGATTTTGCCCCTATTTTTTCACTAATTTCGTACCTAAAATTATTATCTAAATCTTTAGCTTGTTTTACAACTTTATCAGACATCTTTAAGCACCCTCCTTAGCTTTTTCTTTTTTTTTAATTTTGTCTCCTGTTTCACTTAATGGTCCAAGTTCTTTCACTTTATTAACGAATTCCGTAATAACTTGAGAGAAACGCTTACCTTCGCTAGCTGATACCCATTCAAGTCGATAACGTTCGGGATTAATTCCTACACTTTCTAAAGTTTCGTGAATCTCATTGTACCGCCTTAACATGTCGTAATTGCCTTCGATATAATGACAATCTCCAATGTGGCATCCACCAATAAACACTCCATCGGCACCTTCCAAAAATGCTTGTAATATGAAACTTTTCGGAATTCTTCCCGTACACATGACCCTAATAGGCCTAATATTAGGAGGGTATTGAAATCTACTTACACCACAAGTATCTGCTCCTGCATAGCTACACCAATTGCATAAGAAAGCTACAATCCTGGGTCTTTCGTCTATAAAATCTCCTTTAACTGCTTCTGTAATCATTGGGTATATTTGATCGTCGGCAAAATGTTGCATAGTAATTGCCCCTGCTGGGCACGCTGCCGAACAATCTCCACATCCTTTACACAATAAAGGATTAGACTCTGAAACCAACACTTCGTTATCAAAATTGACTCCAATAGCTCCGAAGTTACATACTTCCTCACATTTTTGACAAGCTATGCATAATGCGGGGTTAACGACTGAAACCAGTGGTTCATTTTCTACTTCTCCAGAAATTAAAGGAATTAGCGCGTGGGCAGCAGCAGCTCTTCCTTGAGATATCGAATCAGCAATCCCTTTTGGTCCGTGAGCAGTACCAGCTAAATAAATTCCATCAGTCGCAAAATCAACGGGTCTTAATTTTACGTGAGCTTCTAAAAAGAACCCTTTTTGATCTCTGGCACACTTTATGAATTCTCCAAGTTTTTTAGTATCATTGGGTACTAAAGGTGTCGACAGGACTACATTGTCAGCTTCGATGTTCAGATTTGTTTGAGTTAAAATATCGTTAACCTTGACATTTATTTTACCATTTACGAGATCAACTTCGGGGTAATCGTTAAATCGAATGTAATTGATGTTTTCACGAGCTTTCCAGTAATATTGTTCTTCATCAGTTCCTACGCGTATATCTCTATAGAGTACAAAAATTTGCGAATTAGGGTAATTTTCTTTTACGTATAAAGCGTGTCTTATAGATTCAGAACAACATATTAATGAACAATATGTAACTCCATTACCGCCCTCAGGTTGTCGCGAAGCAACACAGTGAATGAAGACGAAAGTCTCGCCATCCTTTAGTTCATTGTCTCTTAACTTTTGAGATAGATCTAGTTGAGTCATTATTCTCTTGTCTTCCCCGTAATGGTACCAACCTTCTGGTTTATATTCGTAAGCGCCAGTAGCAGCGATTATAACTCCAACGTTTAAATCCGTGGTTTTCTCATCAGCTAAATTTTTAACTTTAATGTTAAAATCTCCTATTGAACCCTTAACTTCTACAACTTCGGAATTTAAGTAAGCCGTGAAATTTTTTAACCCGTTAAATTCTTTAAGTTTCTCTTCTAAAAACTGTTTTGAGTCAATCCTATCGAAATTAATCTTGTAAATAAGGTTTAATTGCCCACCTAATTTTTCTTCTTTCTCTATAAGGTGTACTTTGAAGCCTTTTTTGGCAATTTCCATGGCAGCAGACATTCCAGCGATACCTCCACCAACTATTAACGCCTCTGGGACAACACTTCCCTTTATTCTAATTTCTGATTTTTGAAATCGTGCACGTGCTACACCCATTCTTATTAGATCTTTTGCTTTATCCGTCGCCTTTTCATATTCCTTCATATGAACCCAAGAATCTAATTCCCGAATACTTACGAAATTAAATAAATATTCGTTTAGCCCTGCTTCTCGAATAGTTTTTTGAAATAATGGTTCGTGAGTTCTTGGTGTGCATGCAGCAACTATTACCCGGTTTAAGTCTAATTCCACAATTTTTTCCTTAATAATATCTTGTGTGAGACTTGAACAACTATATTTATTGTCCATCGAGAAAACTACATTTGGGAGCGTTTTGGAATACTTAACAAGCGCCGGAACATCCATATATCCCCCTATATTTACTCCACACATGCAAACAAATACTCCTATTCTTGGTTCGTCTCTAGGATTTACTACTTTTAATGGAGGTAAAATAACTTCTAATTCTTCAGGACTTAAAGGAACGGCATGTAAAGCTGCTAACGCCGCAGCCCCTCCCGCTTTTGCTACCGAATTAGCTATATCGTCAGGGGATTGGCAAGAACCACTTACATAGATCCCATCCCGAGTAGATCGTAGATCTTCGGTCGAATTTTTTGTTTTAAAAAACCCTAATTCGTTTGTTTCAATACCCAACATTTCGGCAAGCTTTTCAGTTCCTTTACGGGGGATCACTGCATTAGCCAATACCACCAAATCAAATTCACTAGTTTCAACGTCTCCCGTATCTAGATTCGCGTGTTTTACAAAAAGGTTATGATTCTCCGGATTTTCTCTAATATCACCGGGAATTCCACGATAATAAATTAATTTGTATTCGTCTTTTGCTCTTTCAATGAATTCTTCTTGATTTTTTCCGATTACACGAGTATCATTAAAAAATATCGTTACATTTGTCTCAGGTGCGTGTTCTCGAGTGACAACCCCTTCTTTGGCCATATACATGCAACAAAATTTCGAACAATAAGCACATAAATCCTCATTTCGAGAACCAACGCATCCAATAAAACCAATTTCTAGAGCATGTTTTTTATCTGAAGGTCTAAGCAATTGTCCTTCAGTAGGACCAGATGCGCTCAATAAACGTTCATATTGCATTGCTGTAATGACATTAGGATACTCTCCATAATGATATCTAACTATCGGTGTTGGATCTAATAGATCTATTCCTGTAGCAACAATTATTGATGCCACATCATACTCAACTACTTCGTCTTTCATATCCCAAGTAATAGCTTCAGCTTCACACTCTTTTTCACATAACTGGCACGCATTTTTCGTTAGATATAGACATTTTTCAGCATCAATGACTGCCTTTCTTGGTACGGCTTGTGGAAAAGGAATGTATATAGCAGTGCGATTACCTATTTCTTCTTCAAACTCGCTCGGAATCTTTTTCATGGGACACTTTTCCATACATGCGCCACAACCTGTACATTTATCCCAATCAACATATCGTGCTTTTTTAACGACCTTCACTTTAAAATTACCAGTTTCACCAGATACTTCTTGAACTTCCGAATACATGAGAAGTTCTACATTAGGGTGTCTAGCTACTTCCACCATCTTTGGCGCTAGAATACAAATCGAACAATCTAAGGTTGGAAATGTTTTATCAAGTTGAGCCATACGTCCACCGACCGAGGATAATTTTTCGACTAGAATTACTTTATAACCTTGTTCACCCAAAGTAAGGCTGGCTTCAATTCCCGAAATTCCAGCTCCTATTACCATGATACTGCTTATATTTGGCATTTTTCTTCAGTTTTTGGTATTTTATTATTTTTTTTTTTATCTTACAAAATTACTACATTAGTAATGAATTAACGATCAAAAAAAAAAGATATTGTTAATTCCAGTAAGATATATCTTTATAATGAGTATTAATGACTATTTCATATTTAAAGATTGCATATAATGTACGAATTTTACATTTTTTCGCGTGAATTTGATCAACTTTTCGCGATATTTGATCAGTTTATTACGGAAAAAAAGCCTAATTTAGGAATGAACGATTTTGAGAGCTTTTCCTCTCAAAATAATGATGACAAAAAAGTATATCTACATCCATAAATATAATTTAAAAATAACAAATCCTATTATCAAAAATTATTTATTGATAATCTCAAATCCACTATGGAAATTGGATCTTGAAATTCCGTTTCTTCCTTTTTTCCCCAAGAAAAAAAGACCAAACTATTCGCCTTTTTACCGTGAAAAATCCGACAAATTGAAGTTAGGGGCAAATTTATAAATGTGGATTAATTTATTTTATATACAAAAACGAAGAAAATTTTTCGATTTCGTCGATATCGGTCATTCTTTTAACGGGGTTATTATTGCGCTATTATTGATATCGCAATAGATTGCATCTCACTCATATTATCTAGGTATTAATTTATATTTTAAACAAAAAATGTAATAAAAACATAATAATAATAATAATAATAATAGTGTTTGAAACACTAAATCCGACAAATTTTTATTAAAATTTAAGGTGAATTACGATAAAGATATGCGTTTGCGGGCCACTAAGATGTGGTAAATCAACATTAATAAGTCATTTTGATGAAAAAGCTCTCAATGTGGAAGCAAAGGCGAGAGATAATAACTATTATACGGTCGGAATGGATCTTGGAATAGTTAAGTTGAATGGATTTGATGTGTTTCTATTTGGAACACCCGGTTTGTTAAGATTTAAAGTAATGAGAGATGTTATAGTACAAGGCACTGATGGGATCATTTTCATGTTTGATGCGGCCCACCCTGATAAGGACGAAGATGGACTCATAATACTTAATAATGTGAGGAAATCTTTACTGCCTGGAACCCCAATAGTATATTTAGCAAATAAGCAGGATATCGCTGGAGCTAGGCATCCAGAAATTGTCCGTTCTCAAAATTATTTACCACCGGATGCTATTATATTCCCCACGACTACTAGGACGGGTGAAAATTTAGACAAAGCATTAAAGTATATTGTTAACCAAATTTATGAGAATTATTCTTCGCTGCTCAAGGTGCTACGAACTTACGAATTAGATATTGAAGGTCTTGCTAAGAAATTGGACAAGGATAAGATCGAGATGCGGGATTTGTTAAATAACCTAGAAATAAAGAGGTTTATCGCCGTCAATCGTCAAGAGCGAACGTATAAAGTCAGAGAAGGAATGAAGCTTTTAATCTGAAAATTTTAATGTAAAACAAAAATACTCATTTTTTAATAAAATCATTTGGAAAGATAACATCCTTTCCCTTATCATTCTTTAGTTTGATTAAATCGGTTTTCTGTTTATTAAGAATAGTCCATATAAATTCTGGTATGTCTTTTTCAGCTTTGAACATTGTTTCCATCCGATCAAATTTTGCTAAAATATTTTTTATTCTTATTGAAAATTGCTCGATATAATCTGTCTCCGAATAGGATTTTCCTAATTCCAGTTCAAATAAATTTTTCAAATCTTTATATAATGGAAGGTATCCAATTGGTGTTTTAATCGCTTCAAAATCACCTTGAGTTCTCCCTTCTGCCCATATTATCCATACTTTCTTATCGAGTATTCCGTTCAAATATTTTCCTTTTTCACCTTTAAGAAAATAATTAGTGGAAAACACTTTTGGACAATGCTTTAATTGATTTCCAAATTTTTCGTGATTATTTAGATATTTACCTAAAGGGACAACTAAGAAATCAAGATTAGCCATTGGGCTTGATTTTCTCACTCCTTCAGTTCCTATTGTTGCGGATGTAGTTTCAGATTCAATTGTAGCTCCGAGAAATATTCCATGTTCCCAATTTAAACTTTCTATTACTGGGGGCATGGTATTTGAATCTCGACCCCCATAAAATATACCATGGAGGGGCACTCCTTCTGGATCCTCAAGTCTGTTGTCCGTATTAGATAATTCGCTAAGTCTTATTGTATATCTCGCATTAGGATGAGCGAGTGGTATCGAGTTTCCATTTTCATCTGTTTTTTTGTCATTCCAATTACCAGAAAAATTAAATCCTTCGTTTGGGGCATCTTTACCCATGCCTAACCAGTATGATTCTCCATCTTTAATTAGGATATTAGAGAAAATAGTCTCTCGTGGGGTTGTAAGAGCTTCATATATAACGGGATCGTCGATTGGATTTACATCCTTTATAATTCCAAAGATACCTCTTTCTATATTGACAGCATGAGCAAATCCATCGTCCCAAGAACGTAAATAAGCAATATCATCACCAACAACTTGTTGACCGGGTAACATTGCTGTAGATGTTTTTCCACAAGCACTGGGGTAAGCACCAGCAAAATAAGTCACTCGATTTTTTCCTTTTGGACAAACTCCCATTATGAAGTAATGTTCTGTAAGCCAATCTTCATTATTTGCCTTGTGAATAGCTAATCTAAGGGCTAATTTTTTTAAGCCTAAACTATTACCAGCATATTGATTATTAACAGAAAGGACTCTGGATTCTTTTAAATCCACGTATATTCTTCGATCTTTTAAATTTTTAGTAACAGGGGGATCTCCTATTAATTCTCCAGCTGAATGGATGAAATAAAAGAAATTGTCGGAGTTATTTAATTTTTTGAATTCTTCATATCCCGCTCGATACAATAGATCCTCTGAATGCGCTACATATAGTGAATCTGTGAGTTGAAGAGAGAGAATAGAGAATTTCGAGTTTTTAGGACCAAGGCAGAAAAACCTAATAATGCACTCATTCCCTTTCATGCAACCTTCCATAATTTTCAAGACTTCCAGCAAACCTTCATCCCTATCAACAGTGTTCAAAGCTGGTGGTTTATATCCTCCTTTAGGAATTAAAATCTTTGTATTTCCTTTATCCCTTGCTTGATCGTGATTAGACATTGTAATGAATCCATCAAAATGAACCGTGTGACCATTTATATTTAACTTGGATTCTTCGTGCTTTTCAATTGCTTTTTGCCTTACATACATAATGTCCTTTTCAGAATCAGAGATAACAGTAAGTTTGCTAGGTTTGCACAAATCTACAAATTGATGAATTATGTGCAAGACATATTGATTATTTAGAGCATTTAATTTCTCAAAATCTGGTTCTGTAAGTATTCCTTTGATTACTAAACCTTCTATTTCCTTTAGATAATCCATTAAAATCAGCTGTTAAATTATTATTGAGTAGTTATTGAGATAAGGATTAGAAGGGGATAATCAATTTAAATGCTTTTCTATCCCTTAGGAGGGAAAAAATTGGGAAAAATTGAAACTATTTAGCTGATATTTAAGGAAAAAAAAGATATAATAAAAAAGAGCATTTTTGAAAAATGCAATAATTTAGCCTTTAGCATTAATAATTCTATCAACGCGTAAAATTAGATTGGCTAATCCACTACCAGATTTTATAACATGTTTGATTAAAGCAGCAGGCTCTATTATGCCTTTATCATAATTGTTGCTTATAGAATTGGTTAATGTATCAATGCCAACCCATTTATCAGCGTCAGATTTATGAGCTGCTCTTAAATCAGTCATATTTTCAATCTCATCTAGTCCAGCGTTTTTGATCAATGTCTTAGGGATTTCTTCAAGAGCAAGAGCAAATGCAGTAATGGCTAATTGTTCTTTACCACTGATTTCATTAGCATATTCTCTTAAATGTTTAGCTAATTCGATATATATAGCACCACCCCCAGCAACAACCTTCTTAGTATCAACGACTTTTGCAACAACAGATAAAATATCATGTAATGTTACTTCTGTTGTGCCTAAAATCTTATCCAAGCCTCCTTTCAGCAAGATTGAAACAGACTTGGGATTCTTACACCCTGTGAATAGCGTAAATTCATTCTTGTCGATTTTTTGGAACTTTATACTTTCAGCATAACCCAACTCATTTTCACTTAAAGACATTAGATCATCGATTCTTGTAGCTCCTGTAGCTTTAGTAACAGCTGTAATATCACTGTCTCCCAAATTCTTAATCGCAGCGATCCCTTCTCTTGCTAAAAATGCACCAAATTTATCTGAAATGTCCTTGTTGTTGACAACCATGGTTACTCCTAAATCCTTGAAGATTTTAAGGTAATCAAACAATATTTTTTCTTCTTGATCTAGGAATTTCTGTATATCAGCAGGATTAGTAATGCGAATTTCTCCAGAAATTTCTGTTTTGGACACATCCAATTTCTTCCTTATGACAGCGATTTTAGCATTTTTAACGATGTCAGGCATCATGGCGTTTACTTTTTCCTTTTCAATATAAACTCCATTGATCAGTTCGGTGTCTTTGAGTGATTTTCCAGGTGCCTTGACTATTTTTACGTTTCCAACTTTGGAAAAAGTATTACCTTCTTCTTTTATTTGATTTATTGCTTTAACTGCAATTTCCGCGAAAAAGTCTTTTAAGCCCATAACGTCTTTGGAATTCATTGCTGTGATTGCAACTTTTTTCAAGATTTCTTCATCATCAGCTGAGATATTTTCAGCGATTTTATCCACAATTGAAAGAGCTTTTTTAGCAGCTAAATGAAAGCCATGTGTAATGGGTTTAGGATGAACATCTTGTTCGATTAGTTCCAGTGCATTTGCTAATAATTGTGCTGAAAAAATAACAGCAGATGTGGTCCCATCACCTATATCATCATCTATTGATTTAGCGACGTTTACCATCATATTAGCGGCCACATTTTCAATACTCAAACTTTTCAAGATTTCAGCGCCATCGTTTGTAATTGTTACATCACCAGTTCCATCAACAAGCATTTTATTCATTCCTTTTGGCCCGAGTGTTGATCTAACAGTCTCTGTTATCGCCATCATTGCATTAATATTTTGCATTCTGGCTTCTTTTTCCTTAGTTTGCTCAGTTCCTTCCCTTAATATCAATATTGGAACAGACATTAATTTTCACCTATATTTCTCATAATTAATTTTTTATTAATATTATAGATTCATTAATTTTCTGGATTTTATGAATTTTTTGTTTTTTTATGATTTAGGGATCTTTAAAAATCCTCTTGCCTATTATCATAAAAAATGCTCTAATTATAAAAAATAAGAAGAAATTAATAGAATATGCATTTTTTATAATGATAATGAATAATTAACCTAATTAGCATTATTAGTTACCATGGAAGAAACAGAAGATAAGACTAAGGATGCTGTATGGCGCAAGAAACTGACAAAAGAACAATATCAAGTAATGCGTAATAAAGACACTGAACGTCCTTTCACGGGTAAGTATTGGGATAATCATGAGAAAGGAGAATATATTTGTGCTGGATGTGGAGCACCCATATTTGATTCAAAGACTAAATTCGAGTCTGGGTGTGGTTGGCCAAGTTTCTATGTACCTAAATATGAAAAAAATATTGAAACTAAAACAGATCGAAGTTTTGGGATGCTTCGTACGGAAGTTTTATGCAAAAAATGTGGTGGTCATCTTGGTCATGTATTTAAGGATGGACCGAAACCAACAGGCTTAAGATATTGTATAAATTCAATTTCTCTAGATTTTAAGAAGTTGTGATTTTCCAAAATAAATGGAAACCATTTGTCATACTAAATGGAAAAACCGCTCTTCTCTATTATTAGAGCAAATTTCTTAATTAAATACTTGTTAAGTAAAGCTAAAGCTCTTTGATTAAAGTTTCCCAGAATTTTTTCTTTAGGAGAGCAAGTTCTTTATCTTTAGGCTTTATGAAATATATGTCCCGAGATGTTATGATTGGATATCCTTCAATTTCTAAAAATTCAATAAGTCCTGCATTCACAGCTTTTTGTGCAATTGTCTCGCTAAGAACAGAGATATAATCAGATTCGCAAATTGCTGATATAATTGAATCATTATTGTCCATGGCTAATTTACTATCTAACTTATCATGCTCGAGAAAATTATGTTCGAAAATATCGCGTGTTCCTGATCCCTTCTCTCTACTAATAAATGGGAATTTTATTAATTCTTTAAATAGGATAGTATTATTCTTTTTTACGAGTTCATGGTTAGGAGAGCAAACAAACTTTAAGTTTTCTTCTCCAATTTTTATAACATCAAAATTCTCTCCTGTATGTCCCATAAAACTTCCGACACCTGCAAAATCCACTTGATTTTTTGTGATTAACTCCAAGGATTGTGCAGAATTATTAATTACAATTTTAAAATTAGCGTTGGGATATCGTTCTCTGAATTGGGCAATATATTTTGGTAAAATATGTGACCCCGGAAGTGTTGAAGCTGAAATGATTATATCTTCAGTGATTTTATCACTATATTTTGCTAACTTTTTCTTGCTTTTATCGTACAATTCTACGATTCCTTTAGCATACTCAAGGAAAATAGATCCCTCCTCGGTTATTTCAAATTTTCGAGTTGTTCTATTGATTAATTTAATATCTCCATATTCATGCTCTATCTGGGAAATACGATGAGATAATGTACTCTGAGACATTTTTAATTTAGTAGCAAGTTTAGAAAAGCTTTTTTCTTCTGCAAGAAATACAAAAGTCCTTAAAAATTCAATCTTCATTGCTTAAATAATTTAAATTTTAGCCTATTATTTAATTTATCGATATTCTTGATAAATCATTACGAAATAATTAATATATGCGATATATTTAAATAATTATTAAAATCTTTTAAAAGGATTAGAATTAAAATGTCTGGAAAACAAAAAGTTTTTACAATTGCTATTGGCTCGGGTCAATACACACAAGAAAGACCTTATACTTTACTTAGATTTGCCTACACTGCCTTATTAGAGAATCACAAAGTAAATATTTTTTTAGTAGAAGATGGCATTTGGGTTGGAAAGAAAGACCAAGACCCTAAGACTTATGATAATGTAGGTAAATGGCTAGCCGATGTAATTGAAGAAGGTGCAAAAGTACTTGTTTGTGGAGTTTGTATGAAAGCAAGAGGCATGTTAGAAGAAGAATTATTGCTTGGATGCAGTAAAACCACAATGAATGGTTTTCTAGATATGTGTGTAGAGGCAGATAGTATAATCTTTTGTTAAAAAAGAGAACACTAAAAGGTGGTAAAAATAGTAGAATTAAAAGTATTAGATTGTTCTGATCTTGTTTGTCCCTTACCTGTTGCTAAGACAAAAAAATTGCTTAATTCAATGGAAAATGGTGAAATACTTGAAGTAAAAGGGGACTTCGGCGAATCGGGTGAAAATATTAAAAGATTTGCTGAATCCCATGGTCATGAAGTGGTCGATTTTAAAATAGAGGGAGAATATTACTCAATCAAAATCAAAAAGAAATAATATAGTCTTCTTTATCAAATGCCAATAATCGAGGACGTGTTCTTATACTCCTTTAGGACCATATTGGATGTAGTCTTTGTAACCCATTCTTCTTCATTGATAGACCTGATAAAATCGTGGACATCTTCAGGTTCTTTAAATCTACATATTAACGCTGCAGATTGCTCACCAGTTGTGTGAAAAATCGAGCATACTTCTGGTTTCTCCTTAAATCCTTCTAAAATTTCTACGGTATGCTTACCATCAATTTGAACCCGAATGAGAAAAGTGAATTTATATCCAAGTTTAATATTGTTGAGAATAAGGGTATATCCTTCTATAATCTGATTATCCTCCAGCTTAGAGATTCTATTATGGATTGTACCTATAGATATGCCTAATTTATCTTGAATTTCTCTATAAGAAGTTTTTGCATTTTTCTGCAGAATTCTTATTATGTTTCTATCAATAGAGTCAAGTGATTTTTCCTTCTTCACGTTTTTTTTTTGATTTGGATTTGTAGGCACCATTATTTAACCCTTAAGTAGTATTGACAAAATAACAATATATTATATTTTGAAAAATATTTAAATTGTTCCTTGAAGCGTGAAAAAAAATTAATAAAGCATCGTCCAAAGATTAAAAAAGTTCAATATTCTCAAAAAAATTTGACATATATTTAGATAAAATGAAAAATGAATCGTAATATTCTCGGATTTGTTTATTTTTATACAAATTTTTTATTTTTTTCATTTACCAATGATCTTAGATTAATTTTTTCTTTGAGTAGATAATCATCTATCACGTCTTTTGCCTTTTCTCTTTTTTCTTGATGCTTTGTAAGGAATTTGTTGATCTTTTGCGTTAGATTATTCTTGCATTCTCCACAAAGTAAATCTCCTCCTTTGCATCTTGATTGAATCTTTTTAATTTCGTCATCATCTAAAGTGAAAAGCATAAAATGATATTTATAAACCGAACATATTGAGGGATTTCCTCCTAATTCTCTTTGAATTTTTGCACTTGCTTGTCCACCAGTAAAAGCATTATTTACTTTTTTCTTGACGATATCCGGTGTATCCTTTGTGAAGATCGCAGTATGTTCTACTGAAGCAGACATTTTTCCTCCTTGTTGAAGACTTGGTAGAAATATGCATTGTATAGAAGCAGGTTTGTAATAACCCAGTTTTGGTAAAACGTCTCTTGATAATCTAAAATGTGGATCTTGGTCTACAGCATGAGGAATTATGCATGGAACATTCTTTCCTTCAATTATACTCTTAATTATAGCTGGAACAGTTTGAATACTTGTATAAAAAATTTGTCCAATATTTGCGCTATTATTTAGTCCAAAAGTAGCCTTAATAGTAGAGAAGGTGATTTTTTTCGCTATTTTTAATGCATTTCTATAGAGAGTTCCGGCGAGATCTATATCTGAAAAGATAAAAGTCTTTTTTGGATCAAATCCTAAAGCGATAATATCTAACGCATTATCATAGGAGTATTTATAAGCATCTTCCATTGAAAGCGATTGATTAAATAAGAATTTCTCATCGTCTGTTAATTGAAACCATAGCTCCACATTAAATTTATCTTGAAGCCACTTTGTAAAAATCCAGGGCATAACATGACCTAAATGGACATTTCCAGAGGGACCTCTTCCCGTGTATAGATAAAAGGGATTTCCTTTTTGATATTCATCTAATATCCAATTTAAATCTCTGTGAGCAAAAAATATTTTTCTAGTTAGAAAGGGGTGAATCTCATTTGTAAACTCCTTCAAATAAGACAATAATTTATCATCAATTGGTTCTATTCCAAATTCTTTAATTATTTGATCATAATCTACTTCTCCACTAACTTCCCACGGCGTAAGGATGTAATCAGCCATTAGTTTATCAGCAATTAAATTTAATTTATTTTTATTTGATAGTATTTCCTTTTTTTTAGGTTTTAGTATTTTCCACCAATATCATGAATTTAAGAGATAAAAAAAATAGAACAATAAATACTGAAGATTATTTTAATTCTAACTTAAAAGCGGTCTTAATAACGTTGTAATTTCATTTAGAAAGTCAGTAAACTTTTCCAGAAATTCTTCTTTTAGCGTTTCTTTAATAATTACTGATATAAATAGTGAATTTTCAGCAATTTTTACTCTGTGAAGATATGAAAGCAAATTTTTTCCAACATTGGAAAAGTTATAATCTGCCTCGTACGATTCCTCTAACATTCTTTTAAGTAAAAAGAGATGGTCTTTAATAGATTCTATGAGTTCAATATAAATATCGGGTTCAATAAATTCATTATAATATTCACTAATAATAATCGCGTTCTTATCAAAAACAATCAAAGAGGAGCAATTAAACTCTTTTAAATATGATTCTAATAGTTCTGAGAGAGCAAAAAATTTATCGTCGAAGATAGACAACCCATATGAAATTAATTGGACGATGGATATAATATCAAAAATTGAAGTTTGCTGAAATAATATCTTAAAAGAGGGATATTTTTTTAGAATAATTTCTTTTAAATCTTCAACTTGTTTAATCATACCTTCATTCTCACGGAATTCTGGATCATATTTATGAAAGCTAATTATGAGTGGTACATCCATTTTATACTTCCTAAAGTTTTGTAAAATCATATCTAAATAAGCGAGAGCCATTTCAAGTTTTTTAGTATCTTGGATATCAATGATGTAAACAAGTAAATCAGTATTCGCAAAGTAAATTTCTTGTTTCTCTTGATATAATTTTCTGTATTTTTCTTGACCACCTAGATCCCAAAAAACAATTTTATTTCTTAGAAATTCGGTTGCATAGTATTCAACTCTAATGGTGGGTTTGAGTGAGACGATTTCCTTATCAAAATCATACTTTTTATCTAGCGCAGTTAAAATTGACGTTTTTCCTGCGTTGTCTAGCCCAGCGATAATTACTTTGTAAAATTCTTCCATTCTTCCATCACATTTTAAGATTCTTGGTTATTTTCGAATATTTTATTATCAAGTAAAATTCATTATTTTTAATCTTTTGTTCTTCACGTTAAGAAGCAAGATCACGCGTATTCTTTTGATAATATTCACGTGTTAATCACGAGTCATGTAAATAACACTCTCATTTTAATTAATCTCCTTTTTTTATATCGTCAAGTGAATTAATTTAGGAAGGTTAATATATTGGAAAGAAAAAAAAGCAATTTTTTACAACATTTAGAATACCAGATTAACATTAAGGATAGAAGTGAGCAATTCATCAGAAATATTCCTTCATTTGAGTCACAAATAAATGAAAAAAACTCCAAGATTATAAAAATGATTGATGAGTTTGATGATATGCGTCGTAGAGACGTTTACACTTTATTGGTGGAAGAATTCACAAATATAATTCAAAAAAATAAGTAAATTTCATTCCCCAATAATTTGGCAATATATTGTTCGATGTCGAGGTTTTTCATCAAATTCGCAGAAGATAATCTGTTGCCAAGTGCCTAGAATTAACTTTCCATTGTGAAATGGAAAAGTCTCAGATGTCTTAATAAGAAAACTTCTTACATGACCTGAACCATTATGGTCTCCCCAAGTTCTATGATGCTTATAATCACGTTTATATGGTATGATGTTTTCTAAAAATTCTTTTATATCGTTTTGAACCAATCCAGGCTCATATTCAATTGTTGAAATTGCACCTGTAGATCCAGCAATATGAACGTTAACGATTCCATTGGTTATATCACTATTATTAACAGCATTTTGCACTTGAGGCGTAATATCAATTAAATCACAAAATGGGTTTGATTTTATTTCAAAAGTTTTTAATTTAACTGTCATATTAAATATCTAATTTTAACATTCTTTTATTAAAGAATACTTTGAACTTTGAAAAGTTTTTTCAGAAAAGGTATATTAATACCTTTAATATAATTGATACTAATTTTCTGAAAAAAGTGAGTGATAAAAATTGAGTGATAAACTTAAAGAATTCTTTAAGAAAATACATAGCTCTAAAAATGATATTCCTCTTTATGCTACTATTATTGTAAGACCAGGTAAGAAAATACTTGATTTTAAAATAAAAAAAGAAGCTGCAAATATCTTGCGTGTTATTGCTCATGATGAAAAAATAGTCGGGTGGTTTATTCATTCATTTCACATACCCATCAAAAATTTGGGATTGTCTCCAGATTCCAAGGATCAAGAAATCCTACACAATCTAACAAATCCAAATAAAATACCCAACAAACCAACTAAGGACTTCGTTGAAGATATTCTTAGAAAGTACATAGATATTTTACCAGAAAAAGGACGTCATTATTTTAAAACTCAGAGATTTAAGAAGAAAAAAGAAATGCAAACAGGTGTTAAATTAAAAGGATTTTAGCTTATGTATCAATCTTTTAAGGGCATCCCATCTAAGGATACTTTTTCAAATCTCTTTGGTTTTCTCTCTCTATAGGGATTTTTTATTTCTGAAATCTTCCTTCCTATTGTTATGTATCCCGTATGACCAATCATTCGTACTTGAGGTCTCGTTGCGTTCTCTTTTACTTGCATGGTTCTTTTAATCAACTCATAAGTGTAGATCTCTGTGAATTCATTCTCTTGTAGAGCAAATGTTGTTTTCTTAACTTGTTCAATAGTGGGAGAAAAAGAAACTAGAACTCCCGAAAGTTTCAAGTATTTTTTTACTTTGGAAATTGCCATCCATGGTTGAGGCATATCTAATATAACAGAATCGACATTTTCATGATCCAAGTCGTCTATAAGAATATCTCTATTATTAATTGAAACAAATTCTTGTAAATTTGCACGCACGATATTTCTCTCTGCAGTCCGCAAACTCTTTTCTCTAATGTCATATGAATATACGTGGCCATTTGGTTGCACGTAGGTTCCTAATATGCATGTTAAAGCTCCAGAGCCGCATCCTGCTTCAATTACTTTGCTACCTGGTCTAATTCCAGAATACATGATGATAAGTCCAGCATCTTCAGGATAGATGATTTGTGTTTTTCTACCCATATAAATTACATAATCAGAAGGTAAAGGTTTCAGGACATAGAATTTGTAGCCTTGAGTATCATGTGGATGTGAAAATACAACTGTACCAAATGGTTTCCCTATTATATCATCGAATTTGATGATACCTCGATGGGAGTGAAATTCTTTTCCTTTTTCCACTTGTACAAGCCATCTTCTTCGTTCATCTAAGATTAGAAATGCAAGATCATCATTTTGTATTAGTTCTTGTAGGTTGGGAGTCATTTTTTATTGATTTTCAACTAAATTTAATGCTACTATTTATAGAATAATACTTTAAGTTTTTAAAAAGGAATGATTTTAGGGTTAAACTCTTTTTTCTAAATGTTCTATTTTTTGACAAACATGTAGTTAGATGATGATAAAATCTCATTTTTAAAATTATTACAAAAAATATAAAATAAATGGATTATTGAATTAATTATAATCTTCTTCATAAATACTCGATTAAGAATCTTTTCATGAGTAAAGAAAATAATAGTGCATCTCAACCTTCTAGGAACTCTTTTAAAGGATTACAACTCCAGATTGAGGATTTCCGAGAAAAAAGAGATGGATTAAATAAAAAAACAAAAGAATTCATCACTGGATTACAAGAGATCGATACAGAAATCGATAATTTACTTAAGGTATCAAAAGAAAATTACAAAAAGAAAAGAGATTATTGGAATAGCAAAGTAAAAATCCTTAAAGAAAAGAAGAATGAATATAAGTCAATTCTTGATTCTTGCATGGATGAGCGAAAAGCGCTTCAGAAAGAATTCAGAAAAGACAAAAAACCCAAAAATAATTTCTCATCCATCAAGCAAATTGAACGTAAAATTGAGAACTTAGAAAGAATTATTGAAACCGAAAAATTGGATATGGCTGAAGAAAACTCAATCATCGATACAATTGGGGAATTGACAGAAGCAAAACAAGAATACATGTCAGAACAGAAAAATTCTGAAATCTTTAAAATCGAACGTAAAATCCAGATCGTTAAAATCAATTTAAACAAAATCTATGAGCAATTAACCAAATGGTCAAATAAATCTCAAAATTATCATTCAAAACTCCAAGAAGTCTATGATCGAATAAATGAATTAAAAGAAAAGAAGAAGAAAACAGAAGAAGAGTTAATTGATAATAAGAAAGCTGCCGATGCTTATCATGAACAATTTTTAAAGGTCATGAATCAGAGAAAAACAGCTTCCAAGAAGAAAGGTCCATATAATCGCAATAAGAAAACTGAGAGATCTCAGAAACCATATGGATATAATAAAGAGAAGAATGACGAACTCCAAAAACTCAAAGAAACCAAATTAGCTACTGCCTTGGAGAAGCAAAAAGCTGGAAAACGATTAAATTTATATGAAGCCCGATTGATCTTGGAATCAAGATATTGATTGATTTACTGATATTTTAGAGTCTTTTTTTATAGAATTCTTATTTTTATATACATGACATCTTAAATATTAAAATTTGATTAAATTTATTTTTAGATAATAATTAATAAAAATTGTTTAATGAATTATCTTATTAAATTACTAAAATTAGAAAAGGTGAAGTTAAATTGAAGAATTTAGTTGCTGAAATTCGGGAATGCTTAATGGAACACCACGACTGGTTTAGCAAGTCAATACCATTAATCGCTTCAGAAAATATCACGAGTTATGCTGTAGATGAGGCTTGTAACAC
>JAGXNU010000119.1 GCA_019894815.1 Promethearchaeota archaeon | reverse complement strand
ACATATAACAGTCCAATGATAATCAAAAGCCAATTTAGTAATTCATTTGAATCTTTTTGTTTTGTTTTTTCGTTCATAATTTAATCAACATCGTATCTATTTCAAAAAAATAGATGGTGAAGATGAAATGGTAATTTATGAATATAAACTTAATTTTTATAGATTAATAAATAAAATAGTAATTAAATTGAAAATTGCCTTTGAAAATGCAAAAATCATTATCTCCCGAGAAAATTTGTGTAGATCTTGAAAATAATTTGCTTAGTAAGGCGTTTGCGATAGAATTATTATTCTCGTTAATTGAATCAAGCGAAGATCCAGATATTCGCAAGAGTTCGATTGATGCTTTCAAAAGAATAGAGAGAAAGGATGATAAAATTTTTGAATTTATAGAAAATTTTCTCTTATCCGATGAAAATCCTCGTGTTAGAAGTGCTGCAGCTAAATTAATTGAGCATTCATTCTTAGCGGAGGGCGTTGAATCCTTAAAATGGACAATCCATCATGATAAATCGCCAATAGTTCTAAAAACAATAAAAGAAATAGTTGAAAATGGTAAAGAAGAAACAAAAGTCTTAAATGAAGGTTTCGGAAAGGTTTTAGAATATATAGCAAAGCATATAGGAATTGTAAGAGAAGAAGCATCCTTTTTCTTGGATCTTGAAGCTTTATTTGCCGAGGATATTGGAGATTATAAGCTTGATCTATCAACTTATTTATTGTTTCAGAAAATTAAAGATTTTGAAATTAGTGATTACTGGCTAAAAATTGAAGATAATCACGTTATTTCATTGTGTTTCAACTATTTTAATTGGATTTACTTTAAACAACGTCCTCAGATTTATTCTTCTCTCTCAAAACTTCAAGATCCATTCATCTATTTGAATACTTTAAAAAGATTAGAAGAAACCAATCAAAAATCATTAAATTTACCCAAATCGATTGGTTCTTTGAAAGAATTAAAATATTGCACTTTAATAGATAATGGCATTCGAAATTTGCCCCCAGAAATTTGTTCTCTAGAGAAGTTAGAATACTTGGATTTAAGTTGGAATCAATTGACTAATATACCTGATGGAATATTTAATCTTGAAAAATTAGAATATCTAAATCTAAGTCATAATAATCTTGATAAAATTCCTTTAAAATTAGGAGATCTAAAAAATTTAAGGGAACTCAAGTTAAATGGCAATAACATAAAGGAAATCCCTCCAACCTTGGAATATTTCGCTAATTCTTTAAGAAAATTTAAGATATAATTCCATTTAGGAAGGTATTAGATAGAGGGAGAAAACTATATATATCTTGAAAGTCAAACTAATTTTAATGTTTAAAATTAACAGATGATGCGAATATGGAAGAAAATAAGAAAATGGTTAATGGTGGAGACGTTCTAATTAAATGCTTACTGGAAGAAGATATTCGATATCTTTTTGGAATTATTGGTGGGCAATTTTTGAAAATGTATGAAGCAATACGTGAATGGGGTCGAGAAAAAGGAATAGAAACGGTAATGTTCAGGCATGAACAAGCAGCAGCACATGCTGCGGATGCGTGGGCAAGAGTTACTAATAAACCTGGGGTTTGTTTTGGCACCGTTGGTCCTGGAGCAACCCAACTTGTACCAGGCGTAGGTGCCGCTTGGTCTGATAATATTCCAATGGTTGTCATTGTCCCTCAAGTTAACTCGAAATTTGCGGATTCCTTCACTTTACAAGGAAATTTGGATCAAATCACGATGTTTAAACCAATAACAAAATATCAAAAATCTGTAAGAAATATTGATGAAATTCATGATGCTGTTCATAAAGTATTTCGTGAAGCTACGGGTGGTCGTCCAAGACCAGTGTTACTTGAGATTTACGAAGATGCGTTCTTAGCTGAGAAGGAGGAAAGTGAAATCCCCATACTACCCAAACAAAATTATCGAGCTATAGCTAAACCTGCTGTAGATGGTGAATCAATAAAGCAAGCACACCAAATGCTGAAGAATGCTAAGAAACCCTTGATTGTATCTGGAGGAGGTGTATCTAGATCTGAGGGTTGGAATGAATTGCAAGAGTTTGCTGAATATTTAAAAATTCCCGTAATGACAACTCTCATGGGTGTAGGGACTATCTCAAATAAATCTTCTAGCTTTATTGGAACAACCATTAATGGTGCTGGGTTGAAAGCAGGACCAGAAGCTGATGTAGTTCTTGCTTTAGGATGTAAATTCACTCACATCATGGCACATGGTGATGAACCATTCTGGAGCGATTCTCAAGACATGATTCAGGTAGATATTGATCCTTCAATAATTGGACGTGCTAAACCAATAAGTCTTGGAATAGTAGGGGATTGTAAACAATTCTTAAAACAAATTCTTGAAGAAACAAAGAAATCGGAGAAAGTAGAAAAAAGAGAATGGCTAGAAGAATTAGTTCAACTAAGACAATCACAAATGACAAGTTTGATTAAAAAGGCTTCAAGAGATAAAATACCAATAATTCCACAACGCCTAGTTAAAGAATTCTGGGAATTCATGGATGACGATGCAACTGTCATTTTAGACGGTGGAGATATTACTTGTTATGCGATAGAACAAATGGATTTTTATAAAGTCCGACCTCCTCTTTCCCTCTTACAACCTGTTGGCATGGGTCATCTAGGTGTTGCAGTTGGGTATGGAATTGGTGCGAAGTTAGCTAAACCTGATAAACAAGTTATAGCGATGTGTGGTGATGGAAGTTTTATGATGAATGTTCAAGATTTAGAAACCGCTGTTCGATTAGGGTTGAAAAATCTCATCTTTGTAATAGCTAATAATAATGCCTGGGGCATGTTAAAGTCTGGACAAAAATTATTCTGCGGAAAACGGTATATTGACGTAGACTTCAATGATTTTGATTATGCTAGAATGGCAGAGGGTTTTGGATGTTATGGTGAAGTTGTTACAGATCCTAATGAAATAAAACCCGCTTTAGAGAGAGCTAAAAATTCCGGAAAGCCTGCGGTCTTAGATGTTAAAATTGCTTTTGGAACTCCCGACGCAACGAAACTTCTAGGAAGTATGGGAATCTTATAATCAAAAAAACAATTCTTTCTTTTTTTAATTACAACTAATAGAGTGTGAGATATATGAAAGGAGCAGTATTTGTAGGAAAACATCAAATTGAAATAAGAGACGATTTACCTAAACCAGAGATTCTTTCTGATGAGGTTTTAATAAAAGTAAAATATTGCGGCATATGTGGTTCTGGAATTGAATCTTACGAATCTGGGGGAATGTATTTGCCAGGAATCGTTATCGGTCATGAGTTTTCTGGAGAAATCGCGGAAGTAGGCGATAAAGTAAGAAAATGGAAAAAGGGTCATCGAGTAACAGTAAATCCTAATGTTCCCTGCAATGATTGTTATTGGTGCAATCATTACCAAGAAAACATGTGCAAGCTAAGTAATAATGGTTTAGGTACTACTCAAAACGGGGGGATGGCAGAATACATAAACGTAAAAGCGGAGAGATTACACGCCCTACCCGATTCAATGTCGTTCAAAGTGGGAGCTACAGTAGAACCCTTAGCAAATTGCGTGTACGCAGTTCAACAATCTGACTTAAAAATTGGTGATAGCGCTGCAGTTATTGGAGCGGGAACAATAGGGTTAATGACAATTCAAGCACTAAGAGTTGCCGGTGCTGGTAGTATTTATGTAATAGAACCAGTTGAATCGAAACAACAAAAAGCGCTTGAAGTAGGTGCAGAAAAGGCGTTAAAACCAAATGCTTGGAATAAGATCGTTAGATTGACTAATAAAATTGGACCTGATTACGTTTTTGATTGTGTTGGGCTTCCAGAAACTTACATGACATCAATGAATTTAGTGAAAAGAGGCGGCCAAGTAACACTCATTGGAATTCATGTAGAACCTTTCGAAATGAAAGGGTTCATGCAACTAATGCTCAAAAACATTTCAATGAAGGGCGTGTTTAGTTTTAATCAAGAAGTTTTCGCAACTTCATTAAATTTAATCGCTAAAAGTAATGTAAATGTAGACCCCATAATTACAAAAACCATTAAAATAGACGAAGTACCCGCTATGTTTAAAACTTTAGCTAATCCTCCACATGAAGAGATAAAAGTTCTTGTCGAATTGGATTAAATTTTTTACATTTTTTTTCTTATTTTAGCAGACTTTTTACATTTTATAGACCATTTTGATAAAGATTTATAAATTTATGAAACAATAAATGAGATATTCACCATGTTAGTGAATATTGAAAAGAGGATATTATTATGGAAAATAAAATGAGTCCATATGATGCAAAAATATGGACTAAATCTTACGATAAACATGTGAAACCCAGTTTATCCTATCCTACAGATAGTTTGGGTATATTATTCGATAAAGCAATGAAGAAGTATCCTGATCGAATTGCATGCTACTTTATGGAAAGGGAAATGACATTCCAAGAACTTGATGATTACGTGCATAGATTTGCAACCTTTTTACAAAAAAATGGTTTGAAAAAAGGAGATCGGGTTGCTATAAATTTAGCGAATTGTCCACAGTACTTGGTAGCTCATTTTGGCACATTATTAGTTGGGGGGGTTGCTTCTGGATGTTCACCGTTAATGAGCCCAACCGAGATTGCTTATCAAATTAATGACAGTGAAGCTAAGTTTTTTGTAACACTTGATGCTTTTTATGAAAAAGTATTAACAAAAGTCTTAGATAAAGTACCAAACTTGGAAACAATTATCACCACGAACATTAGCGATTACATGGGTCTTTCTGGGATAAAAGTAGCACTAGGAAAACTGATTGGAAAGATCCCAAAGGGAAAGGTGATTCCTTATCCCGCTAAAAACGTCCTTGATTTTAATGAGGTAATTAAAACTGAGGATGATGTGGATGACGTAAAAATCGATTCAGAAAATGATCTTGCTTTATTACAATATACTGGGGGTACTACAGGCTTACCTAAAGGAACAGAACTCACACATAAAAATATTATCTCAAATATCGTTCAAATCTCAACTTGGATTGATAGAACTGAAGAGGAACAAGAAGACAAAGTTAATTTATCTGCTTTCCCGCTTTTTCATTTAGCGGGTTTAGCAATGAGCATGGTTACACTTTATCTATCAGCTTCACAAATTCTCATCGCGAACCCAAGAGATAGTGATCATATCATTAAAGAAATGATGGATAAAAAACCAATGATGATGGTGAACGTTCCTACGCTGTATTTGGCTATAAAGAACAGAATTAACGAAAAATGGCCAGTTGAAAAGATTCCAAGAGATGTTTTAAATGATATAGAGGTTTTTATTTCAGGAGCAGCTCCTTTTCCCGCAGAAGCTATTAATGATTTTGAGTCTTCTTTAGTAGCTAAAAATAAAGTGCTAGAGGTTTACGGAATGACGGAAACAAGCCCTATAATCTCCATGAATCCCTATTATGGTAAAAAAAAGATTGGAACTGTTGGTATACCCGTACCAGATATAGAAGTTCGACTTGTTGATGTAGAAACTGGAGATCAAGTTGAGCTTGGAAAACCAGGAGAGATAATATGCAAGGGTCCTCAAGTTACAAGAGGATATTATAACAAACCAGATGCAAATTCAAAAACAATCATCGATGGCTGGTTTCATACTGGTGATGTTGGTGTAATGGATGAGGATGGATACATTACAATCGTAGATCGGACAAAGGACATGCTTATTGTCAGTGGATATAAGGTATATAGCGTTCACGTAGAAGATATCTTAACAAAACATCCCAATATCGAAATGGTAGCAATAATTGGCTTAAAAGATCCCGATCGGCCTGGAAGTGAAACTGTAAAAGCTGTAGTTCAGCTTAAAGAAGGATTTGAACCAACGAATAAAGTAAAAACAGACTTAAAGAATTATGCAGCCGAACATCTGTCGAAATATGAAAATCCAAGATTATGGGAGTTTAGAGAAACACTCCCGCTGACAACAGTGGGGAAAATTCTGAAACGTGCTTTACGAGAAGAATCAACTAACTAAATTAAATCTATTTAGTCATATTTTTTTTTTCATTTTTATAAACCTATTTTAAGGAATCTGTTGATTATTTAATCATAAATAAAAAAATAAATTCGAAAATAATGGGTATGTGCAAAAATGAAAAAAGGACAAGTTCAATGTATAAGTGATGAGATATTAAACAAACTCTCATTAAAGAACCGCTATAAATTCCTAAATTATAATTTAATGAGTTATTTGGAACCTAAACATTTTAATCTGCTTAAGGAGGCTGAAAAGTTTTTTAGGAATTTCGAGAAAAAGCATGACATAAACCACACCGAAGATTTCTATGATTGGATACCTGAAGTAGGTAAAGCAGGTTTTATCACGCGCGTACATAAGTTTGATAATCTAGGGTTAGATTTTGAAACGTATGGGATGACTGCTGAGTTCATGAGGGTGCTTGCCATGGATTTCTTTGACCCTCAATTTGCGATGGGTGCTGGTGCTACAGTTTTAGCAGTTAATCCTTTAATGCTTCATCACGAAAATGAGGAAATACGATTACGTGCTCTCAAAGAGCTAGTTACCGGTGAAAAAATTGGATGCATCTGTATCACGGAGCCTGAAAGAGGTTCGGATGCGGTTCACATGCTAACAACTTGCGATGAACAACCAGATGGCAGTTTTATTGTGAACGGAGAAAAAATTTATCAAACGAATGGTCCTAAAGC
>JAGXNU010000118.1 GCA_019894815.1 Promethearchaeota archaeon | reverse complement strand
GACATAATCAATTAATACGGGTTCCCGTTTAGGATCTTTGAAATATTTTTCATACATATTTATTGTTTCTGTCATAAATTTTCACATAATATTAGATTTTAATGATCCAAATGATTGCTGATTATTTAATTTTTTTTTTGAAAAACGAATTTTGAATTTATATTCAAAAAATATACGAGTGCGATTAAATGATAGAAATTTTTTAAGATTCTATCAAATCCTTTAATTTCCAATATATCTTGCTGGTTTGAACTGAGTTGCTTTCGTTGTTTTATCAGAGGGATCATATTCAAAATCAATCATAATAGAATGGCATAGAATCTTTTCTTTTTTTTAAAAAATGAATTTTGAAATTATTTTTAGCATTCAAATAATGAATGTTTAAATGAATTTTTGAATTTCATCTCTAGATTCGAAATGAAATATGATTTTGATAGGTTAATTGATAGAGATCCTTCATTTTCACTAAAATGTAGTAAACAAGCACTCCAAAAATTTTTTGAGACGGATGATGATGATTTATTATCTCTCTGGGTTGCAGACATGGATTTTCAATGTCCTCAACCCGTAATTGAAGCTATAAAGAAAAGAGCAAATGAAGAAATCTATGGATATAATTGGCATAAAACACCTGCTTATTATGATGCAGTTACAGATTGGATGCATCGAAGACATGGTTGGAAAGTTGACCCTGATTGGATAACTTTCAGTCCTGGAATAGTCCCCGCAATTTACATGATGGTGCAAACGTTTTCCAATATTGGTGATAAAATCATAATACAATCCCCTGTTTATTATCCTTTTTTTTCTGCCATTACTAATAATGGTCGTCACGTTTTAATTAATCAATTGCACTATGAAAATAAAAGTTATAAATTTGATTTGGAGGATTTTGAAGAAAAAGCTAAAGATCCTCTTACCAAGATATTTATTCTATGTAGTCCTCACAATCCTGTAGGACGAGTATGGACTCAACAAGAACTCAAGAGAATAGGTGAAATTTGTCTTGAGAACGACATCTTGGTAATAGCAGATGAAATTCATCATGATTTAATTCTCCCAGGATATCAACACACCTTATTTTCAACAATTTCAGAAGATTTTGAACAAAATACTATCATGTGTACTGCTCCAAGTAAAACCTTTAATATGGCAGGACTCCAAATTTCAAATATTATCATACCTAACGAAAAAATAAGGGAATCATTTAATCATACGATACTTCATAGAAATGGTATCCATATACCTAATACTTTTGGAATTGTGGGAATGATTGCAGCATATAATGATGGACTAGAATGGTTGGAGCAAGTTTTACAATATATTAATTCTAATTTTAAATACTTGAAGGAATTTGTAGAAAATGAACTCCCAGATGTCGATTTTATAGACCCTGAAGGCACATATCTTGCTTGGTTAGATTTCAAGGGTATAGGGATGAACGATGAAGAATTGAAAAATCTAATGCTTAAAAAAGCGAAAGTAGTACTTGATGATGGAACAATGTTCGGTCCAGGGGGAGAAGGATTCGAAAGAATTAATGTAGCATGTCCTAAATCAATTCTTGAAAGTTGCATGGAGAGAATCGTTAAAGCTCTATAAAATAAATAGTTGAATATTTTTATTAAGAGGTTAATATTGATGTTAAATGGAATTCATTTCATACTAACATACGCTTGTAATTACACTTGTGATCATTGTTTCCTATATTGTGGTCCAAATTCACAAGGAACCTTCATGTTAAACCAAATTAAGCAAATTCTCGATGAAGCTGTTAAGATTGGCTCTATAGAATGGATTTATTTTGAGGGTGGGGAACCGTTTCTTTATTATCCAATCATGATTGAAGGATTGAGACTCGCAAAAGAGAGAGGTTTTAAATTAGGATTGGTTACGAATTCTTATTGGGCGACAAGTGTAAAAGACGCTGAAATTTGGCTTAGACCGATCTCAGAGATAGGCATCGATAGTATTGATATAAGTGATGACTTCTTTCATTTTGGGAAGGAAATTAACAATCTTGCGAAAAATGCTAAGTCAGCATCACAAAATCTGGGCATCCCATCATGTTCAATAAATATCGAAACACCTACAATTGAGGAAGGAATCAATAAAGAACATAATAAAGGGACTCGTGTAATTGGAGGAGGCGCGATGTTTAGAGGGAGAGCTGTTGAAAAATTGATTAATGGGTTACCTACTCAACCTTGGGATGAATTGACTGAATGCCCCTATGAGGATTTAATCAATTTAGGACGAATTCATCTCGATCCATTTGGTAATGTTCAAATCTGTCAAGGTATTAGTATCGGTAATGCGTGGAAAACACCACTTTCTGAACTAATTAATAATTACGTTCCAGATAATCATCCTATCTGCAGTTCTTTAATCAGAGGTGGTCCTTCAGAATTGGCAAAACGCTACAACGTCAGGTATAATGACTCATATGTTGACGAATGTCACTTCTGTTATGACGTGCGTCTAAAATTAATTAATAAATTTCCCAAATATCTATGCCCAAGACAAGTATATGGATTAGATGAAGAATAAAGGTAAATTTAATCTTAAAAAATAGAATGAATTAATCTCCTATATATATTGCGGGTTTAAATGGATTAGCTTTCAAAGCTTTGCCAGTAGGATCGCATGATGAATTTAAAACTATCGGTCTTCCAACTCTTTTCTCAATTAAGTTAATGAATTTCTTTATTAGCTCTTCCTCTTCAATATCTTGATAAGTGGTTTCCCAAACTCTATTTTTAATTTGAGCCTTAATAAAAGGGATGAGTTGTTTATTTTTCATCACTTCACTATTTTTCTTAAATTCGGTCAAAATTAAATCAAAATCCCCTTTTTTTGAAATAATAATTTTTAAGGCATCAATTTTCCATCGTGGAGATGTATAAATGAAAATTTTATCATTATTTTGTGTTTTAGCAATTTTTTGTATATTTAGAATGTCCTTTATTATATTAGATATATAATCGTATTCATTTTCGATATCTTGATCTATATATTTTTCATTAAAATCACCCCATAGAGTATTTGACACAAATCCTTCCATCCCGGCATATTCCCATAGTTCTTCACACACATGAGGAATGGTTAAGGATAATAATTTAAGCCAATCAGGTATGAGGATACTAAGTACAACGATAAATTCAGATTCATTTTCTGCGTTCTTCTTAAATTCTTGGATCAAATTAAAAGTTTCATAAAATCCGATTTGAAGGTACTTCCGTAGATTAAAATTCTTTAAAGCGTTTGCCGCGTTCATAAAACTTTTAATCATTTTTGAGAGAATTAATTTAGAATAATCCGATTCAATATCTTCAATTTTTAGATCAATTTCTTTCGATTTTGTTATGTTATCTTTAACAAAACTATAAAACTTGTCAATATGACTCGAAACAGATTGGATTTTTTTCTCTCTCCAATCCATGCTAACCCCAAGATCTGCTCCATGTGATATATAAAAGCGGAATAAATCTGTAGAATATTTTTCTCGAATTTCTGCTAATGAAATTAGATTTCCTTTTGATTTTCCCATTTTTTGACCTTCAACTATGAGAGGTTCTATCAATGTTATCATTCTTGGCCAATATTTTTCGGGAAAAATACCCGCGTGATGAAAGATATAAAAACTCAAGTGATTAGAGATGTGCATTATTGCTGTATGTCTATGATCAACAGGATACCAGTATGAAAATTCTTCTCGCATCTCGCTTAACACGTTCTTAGGAATTTCAGACAATTGCGATATTTTAATAACATCACCTTTTTCCAAAAAGACAAAATCAAAAACTTCTGGTATCAACTGATCAGCTTCAATTTTATTCCTATTTATGATATGTATGATGGTGTAGAAACTCATGTAAATAGTTGAGTCACTCAATGATTCAATGATCCAATTTTTATCAAATGGTAATTTTGTACCTAATCCCCGTTTTCTTGCACAGGGTCTTTTTTCTAACCAATGAAATACATTCACGAAATTTTGACGATATTTTTTTGGTATTATTTCTAATCTATTTAAGCATTCTAAAGCTTTCTTTTTCCAATCTGCCGCGTTGAAATTTAGAAACCATTGATCCTGAAGTATTGTTACGAAAATTTTTTCTCCACATCGACATTTTAAGGCCCGGGTTATTGGAATGTAGATTTTAGCAGCTTGTCCATCCTGAATTAAATCATTAATCACGAGCTTTACTGCTTCTTGAACTGGTTTTTGATTATATTTTCCACATTTCTCATTTAAGAATCCGTTATAGAATTCATTTTTATAGTTAGCTACTGTAGCTTTATCTAACTTCTCTTTATCATCTTGTGATTGTACTTCAAATTTCTCACAATAAATTTTTGCAGGAAAATCATCGAATTCTTTTAGTTCAATTATATTAATAGGTTGAATTTCGCTGATTTCATTCTTGCTAAGATGAAATTGATTGAGAAGTTTATCATTTTTCTGCAAGTCAATTAACGCTATATAATCATAAGGAGCGTGTCCGGGTACGGAATAAACAACACCAGTAGCTGTGGATGTATCTACAAATGTCCCAGGTAAAATAGGAAGCTCAGCATTGTTATGAATGGCCTTAACTTTCTTGCCGATGAGGTTTTTTCCTTCAAATTTTTCAAGAATCTCAATATTTTTACCCTGAGTTCTTAGAAGCGATGTCGCTTCATCTGAAATAATCCATTTTTCCCCATTTACTAAAGCATATACATATATTCCTTTAGGATTAATCCAAAGATTAGTAGCGCCAAAGATTGTTTCTGGTCTTAACGTCGCTGGGACTAAAAATCCATCTTCAAAAGGAAATTTAATACACGTGAATTCATTAATGTTTAAATCCAATTCATCTCCATTAGCTATATCATCTTCGCCTACAGCATTATTACATCGGGGGCAAAATAAGATAGGGTAATTTCCCTTCTCAATATATCCCTCATTTTTCATTTTTAGGAATTGCCATTCTATGAACTTATTATACAATTTATCTCCCGTTGTAAATTCTCGTCTCCAATCAATACTCATTCCAATTGATTTTAAGTCAATCTTTATTGTTTCTGAAAAGTATTTGACTACATTCCATGGATCAGTAAAACTTTTTACAACTTTTTCTACTTTTTGTTTATTAGATGTATGAAGAGATACATAACTACGCATTCGCTCTAACATCTTATCATCATTTCTCTCAATTGAAGATGAAATTGCCAACACGGGAGTTCCTGTTATATGAAATGCCATTGGAAGTAATACATTATATCCTTTTGCTCTATAATACCTGGCAAATACGTCCCCATTTACATCACTCCTTCCATGACCGATATGTGTAGGTCCTGAAGCATAAGGATACGGTATTGTCATGAATTTCTTCTCTTTTTTAGGATCAGGATTGGCTTCAAATATTTTTGAAGCTTCCCATCGATCTTGCCACTTTTTTTCAATATCTCTTGCGTCATACATAACTTTCAACTTTTTATTCTAATTAAATCTTAAATAAGACAATTTCACACTTAAATCTCTTTCAATTAAATTTTCGCATAAAACAGACAAGCCCAGGCAAAAAAATAAAGAAAAAGACGAAGTGGACTTGTCTCATTCATAACAATAATAATAACACTGCAAGCAAACTATCTAAAGAAAATTTATCCTTTAGAGTATTGTTGGGAGCAATGTTACTTGAGATCATTAGTAATTCAATAGGATTATTGATTTAAATATTTTTTGATAACAAACGCTTCAATCAGTTATCGTGAGTTGAACATAATAAGAAAAAAAAATATTAAAAAGGTTTTATAAAGGCGTTATACTCTAAAAGAATTATAATGGTAAATAAATTTTTAATTGTTTATTACTCCCTTACTGGTAATACACATCTTATTGCTGAATCAATCAAGGAACAAACGGGTGCTGATATTGAACGACTAAAACCCATAAAAGATTTAAATTCTGAGAGTGGAACTCGCTTTTTTTGGGGCGGAATGCATGCTAAGATGAAACAGAAACCAAAACTAGAGCCTTTACAACATGATCCAAATGATTATGATTTAATTTTTCTTGGAACACCTGTTTGGGCGTGGACTTTGACTCCACCTATTAGAAGTTATCTAAAATTGCATGATTTATCAAGTCAACCTCTCGCAATTTGGAATTGTGCAGCAGGTAATGGAATTAAAGCGATGCAAAGACTAAAGAAAGAGATACCGAACGCTAATATTGTAGGAGAAAACACTTTTACTGATCCTTTAACAAATGATCCTGATGGAGAAGTAAAAAGAGCAAAGGAGTGGGCAGCAGAAATAATAAATTCACTGGAATAAATTCCAGAAATTTGCCAGAAAACTTAAAACATCATTGTTGGTGAAAAATGGATTTTAGTAAAGTTAAAGGTCTTTTAGGAGATGAATTTAGTCGGGATGCGGATTTTTTGAGTTCCGTTGTATCTAAACTAAAATTAGTAAAAAATTCAAAAGTTTTAGATGTTGGTACGGGGAGAGGTCACATGGCAGTATTACTTGCCCTTCACGGTTATCATGTTCTTACTGGAGAACCTGAGGGAGTTAACTGGGGCGATTGGAAAACACCTGCTAAGAAAGTAAATGTTGAGGATATGATTACATATACACCTTTTAACGCAGAAAAAACGCCTTTTGAAGATGCTTCTTTTGATGCTATTTTCCTCTATGCTACATTCCATCATATAGGTAATAAAA